>CANIMS010000031.1 GCA_947468785.1 Betaproteobacteria bacterium | reverse complement strand
TTCTTATTTATTAGTTTTTGCAGCTTGGGATAACTATACGGCTCAACGTATCAATGATGCATTTGATATGACCGAGGAAATTCGGAACTTTAAGAGTGAATCCGGAACCGCTTATCGCCAAAACTTACTAAGCAATTACACTGCAAGAGATCCTGAGGTGAACTTCACTCATGCAGCTAAGCAGACCTATATTGCAGTAGGAACTGCACTTATCGCTGCAGCCTACGAAGAAGTCGATTGCACCCCAATGGAAGGCTTTGATCCAGCTGCTCTCGATGAAATTCTGAACCTCAAAGCAAAAGGTCTGCGTAGCGTTGTCATGATGCCAATAGGCTACAGAAAGTCTGACGAGGACTGGCTTGTAAATTTGAAAAAAGTGAGAAGACCCAAAGATCAATTTGTAAGCAGGATTGAGTAAGGCATTTCGACATAACTTGTCCTAATAACTTTGCAATAAATACTTCTTCAATGCGCTGTTCCACCTAGGGAAATTCCTCTATTTAGCACTGACATTAATTCAATAAAGTCGTGTAATGTATAGATTCATTGCCTCAAAAAGGAACTTAGATGAATCAGCGCAGATCATTTCTAAAGACATCTAGCAAGGCGCTAGGTGGATTATTTTTTTGCGGATGCGGGCTTTCTCATGCTGCTGATGCTAAAGATGCCCAGCCAAAACGATTAACCCCCATTTTCATCAATGGAAAGCGTATTAAAACAATTGATGTACATGCGCACTGCATGTTTCAAGATGCGATTGATTTGATGGGGGAGGACGCCAAGTCCGTTCCCCCTCCTACTAAAGGCGTTCCAGAGCATTTCATCAAAATCAATGAGCGGATTAAAGCAATGGAAGCGCAAGGCATTGATATGCAAGTGCTGAGTATTAATCCATTCTGGTACCGTAAGGATAAAGACACTGCCGCAGAGATCTGTAGATTAAATAACATACACCTTGCTGAGCTCTGTGCCATGCGTCCAGATAAGTTTGCTGCATTTGCTTCACTAACAATGCAAGATCCCGCACTAGCAGTAGAACAACTAGAAAACGCGGTTAAAAACTTAGGTCTGCGTGGTGCCGCCATTGGTGGTAGTGTTTTAGGGCAAGACTTTTCAGACCCTAAATATCATCCAGTGTTGGCAAAAGCCCAAGAACTGAACGTCACCTTATTCATTCATCCTCAGAGTACGCCACAACTTGCGCAACGCTTTAAAGGCAATGGCTGGATGTCTAATGTCATTGGCAATCCATTGGATACCACGATTGCACTTCAACACCTTATCTATGAAGGCGTACTAGATAAATATCCGCAATTGAAAATATTGGCGGCACATGGTGGTGGGTTCTTAGGCTCATATGCACCACGTATGGACCATAGCTGCTTTGTTTCTCCACAAAACTGTGATCCCAATATTGTGCTCAAAAAGAAGCCTTCGGAATATCTAAAGCAACTCTACTTTGACTCACTAGTCTTTACCCCAGAGGCATTGGCTTATCTGGTATCGCAAGTGGGCGTTAGTCAAGTTGTGATTGGCACTGACCACCCGATTCCCTGGGAAGAATTTCCAGTGGAACGGGTCATGGCAACAAAGGGCCTGAGCAATGCAGATCGGGTTGCCATTCTAGGTGGCAATGCCGCTCGACTATTGAATCTAAAGATGTAATCTCCAGCGCATGGAGTAATACAAACTGCTGTTTGCTTACTCCAGCTGGATATTATTATCTTTAATGACCTTAGCCCACTTCGCAGACTCTTGATTTAAAAATACCCCGAATTGGGCTGGAGAACTAGCAACAATCTCATTGCCTTGCTCCGCCATTCTTGTTTGTACGGCAGGATTTTTCAGAGCCTGAGCAAATGCATTGTTAATCTTCTCAATAATAGGAGCGGGTGTTCCTGCCGGAACCAATACTCCAACCCATGAACTCACATCAAGATTGGTAAGGCCCTGTTCACTTGCTGTAGCAACTTGTGGCAAAGCAGGAGTCCGTTTTTTTCCAAGCACTGCTAAAGCCTTTAGATTTCCGCCCTTGATTTGAGGGACGGTGATGACTGCGCCCAGAATCGTAATATCCGTTTCGCCACTAATGGTAGCGGTCATTGCTGGGCCGCCCCCTTTGTATGGCACGTGCGTCATGTCAATACCTAGGTTGGTTTTTAGCAGTTCAGCGGCAAGGTGCCCAGAACTTCCAGCACCTCCACTAGAAAAGTTAATTCCATTCGGTCTTGTTTTTGCCAGATCAGTAAGCTCGCGTAAATTATTAGCTGGTAATTTATTGCCTGCAACCACGACCAAAGGAATTTTGACTAATTCGGTTACTGGCGCCAGGTCTTTAAAGGAGTCAAACGGTAAGTTTTTATAGACGTGGGGGTTAACAGCGAAGGTGTCATACACCATCAAAATGGTGTATCCATCTGGTGCAGACTTTGCTACAAAATTACTACCAATCGTACCGCCAGCCCCTGGCTTACTTTCGATAACAATCGGCTGACCCAAAATTTCTTGTAGGCTAGGGGCCAACATGCGTGCCATCGTATCAACAGCACCTCCTGTTGCCAATGGATTAATAATTCGAATTGGCTTATTTGGATAAGAAGCGATTTCTTTATTTTGTGCATTGGCTAGACCGATTGCACAAAATTGAATTAAACCAGCTACAACTACTTTTTGGAGTATTGGATTCATATTAGTCTGCCTTTATATTGCCATCTCTAACGATCTTACTTAAACGCTGCATCTCTTTTTGAAAATACGCATTACTTTCCGCTGGAGTCGATAGATTCATCACTTCGCCACCATCACTAGCTACTTTCTCTTTAAAAGCACTCGAGGCTACCACTTGCTCAAGCGCCTTAGTCAGCTTGCTAACGATTGGTGCCGGCACTCCAGTTGGCGCCCAAACTGCGTAGACAATCGACATTTCATAGCCCTTTAAGTTGCCCGCTACTTCAATAGTGGGTACATCAGGTAAAAGTTTTGCCCTAGTTGCTCCAGTTGTGCCCAATGCAATCAACTTACCGCTTTTGACATGCGGCAGAGCAACACCAAAAGCGGAAAAACTCATAGGAACTTGGCCACCTAAAGTATCCGTAATTGCTGGAGCGCCTCCCTTATAGGCGATATGGGTCATCTTGATGCCCGCTTGATTAGTAAATAATGCTCCCGCTAAATGGCTAGCACTACCGTTTCCAAAGCTGGCATAAGAAAGGGTATCAGGCTCTTTTTTAGCTAATGCAATCAGTTCTGCAATATTTTTAGCTGCTAGATTGGGGTTGGCAACTAATAGCATTGGGACTTGAGCAACGACAGCTAGGGGAACAATATCTTTCTCAGTTGAGTAAGGGGTTTTGCTATACATCGTTGGATTAATGGCATGTGACGTTACCGACTGAAACATTAAGGTATATCCATCTGGAGCAGATTTAGCAACCGCATCAGCACCAATCATGCCATTAGCACCACCTCGGTTCTCCACCACAATTTGTTGGCCTAGAATTGGGCCAAGTTGGCTTGCTAGTGTTCGACCAAGTGTGTCTGCAAAACCGCCTACAGGCCAAGTGATAATGAGCTTAATTGGTCTATTAGGGTAAGTATCGGCCTGTGCCCATGCCGCCGCCTGAAAGATCCCTAGCGAGGCAAAGCCAATAATTAAAGATACCAATCTTTTGTTTAGGACAGATTTCATTTTGTCTCCTTCGATCCCAATATTTGGGTCTTAATGTATCACTTTTTTATTTTTTAAATCACTCAAATCACTATTACTTAATCCAAGATATTTCTGCAATACAGCATCCGTATGCTCACCCAGCATCGGTGGGGCATTATTTTTAGTATTCACTGTGCCATGCATTTTTAGGGGTGATGCTAATGATTTAAATTTGCCCAATTTCGTATGCGCAATCTCAAGAACCATTTCTTTTGCAGTAGTCTGCTCCAAAGCAAGAGCTTGTTTCACGGTATTCACTTTACCAATTGGAATCCCATTAGCTCTGCACAGATCAATTAACTCATCACTCAAATAGTTTTTGAGTATTTCAGTCAGCAATCCATCAATCAACTCTCTATTTTGTACACGTGCTGAATTCGTTTTCAAGCGCTCATTGTCTATCCATTCCTCATGGCCTAGTAATTGAGATAGCTTTGCAAATTGCTTATCGTTACCTACAGCAAGAGCCACCATGCCATCACGGCAGCGATAGGTAGTGTAAGGAGCAATGGTGGGATGCCCATTGCCATAACGTCCTGAATCTTTACCGGTAGCGAGATGGCTGTTACCAACATTCGCCAATAAAGCTATGGAGGTATCAAACAAAGAAACTTCTACCGCCTGACCTTTACCGGTTCTGTAGCGTGCCAATAAGGCAGCCTGTATTGCATTTGCCGCCATCATGCCGGTGGCTAAATCCACAATCGCAACCCCATATTTTGTAGGATCGCCATCAGTGGCTCCTGCAATACTCATTAAGCCCGATTCTGCTTGCAAAATAAAATCGTAACCGGGTAACCCCGACTGTGTGCCTGCACTTCCATAGCCCGTAATAGAGCAACGAACTAAAGTGGGGGCATGCTTATTAAACCACTCTGAGTCAAATCCCCACTTATCTAAAGTTCCGCTTTTAAAGTTTTCAATCAAGACATCAAACTGTGGGATTAATTTCGCCAATAATTGCTTTCCTTCTGGGCTAGAAAAATCAATCGCCACACCTTGCTTGTTCCGATTGCATCCTAGGAAGTAAGCCGACTCACCCTCCAAGAAGGGAGGGCCCCAAGCACGGGTGTCGTCCCCACCAGAAGGTGATTCAACCTTAATGACTTCAGCACCCAAGTCACCTAATAGTTGGCCGCACCAAGGGCCAGCTAAGACACGACTGAGGTCAAGGACCTTCAGTCCTGCCAGCGCACCCTCTTCAGTTGAAGAGCCAGCTTGATTATCCGAACTCATACTACCGATCACTAGTCGCGCATATCAGGAGGTGCATTCAGATTCTTATGAAATCCATCTAAGTAATCCTCTAGAGCAGCCTTGTTCTTTAATCTAAATTGCTGGAAGTCTGGTTTGCGTCCTTCGAGGAAAGCGTTCATGCCTTCTAAACTCTCCTCTGAGCCCCAAACATAAGCAAGCAATTCCATGCCATGCTGCCATGATGCATACAACTGGTCAGATTCAAAGTTCAAACTCTTCTTAGTCATGCGAATTGTTTGTGAACTATTGCTCTTGATGTTTTCACACCAAGCCAATGTTTCTTTTAACAAGTCTGCCTCTGGTACACACTTATTAATGAGGCCAATTCTTTCGGCTTCTTTTGCATCAAACCGCTTGGCCAGGAAAATCATCTCGCGCGCAATCCGCTCACCAACAATTCGTGGCAGATATTGAGTTGCACCAACTGTTGGGCAAGCCCCCACTTTTGCACCGGTTTGACCAAAAACTGATTTTTCGGATCCAATGACCAAATCACACCATAAGGCGAGCTCATGTCCTCCACCAACACACCAACCATTCACCATGGCAATCGCTGGAATCGGAATACCGCGGATAGCCATCGCTAGGCCCAACATCCGATCATTCCACATAGAGCCATTTGTAAATGTTAAGCGCTTCATTGCATAGAAGTCACCGCCAGCAGAGAAAGCTTTGTCTCCAGCACCAGTAAAGACTACGCAAGCAATAGAAGGATCTTCTCTAGTAAGCTTAACTGCATCAATCATTTCATCGAGCGTTTGCTCTCTAAAAGCATTTAATACTCGTGGGCGATTAATGGTGATCCAAGCGACTTGATCTTTCACTTCAAAAAGAATGTCCTTGTACGGTTTTTCTGGTTTGATGCTCATCGTAACTCCGTTCAATTTGTTATTGGCTTTGTTAAATAAATATAAAGATATTTATTCTCTGAGTAAATAATACCCAAAAAAATTACGTGCAAGACAAATTAAATATACGGACAAGTTGGATCTGTTGATCCCTCAAAAGAACTTAACTAGCGTTACTTAAGCCCACCGTCATTCCACCGCATACATAGAGTGTTTGGCCTGTCACAAAGCTTGCGCGGTCATCCATCAAATAGGATGCTGCATGAGCAATATCTTCGGGTTGACCCATCCTCCTCACCGGAATGCTTTCAATAATCTTGATCGTTTTAGGGGCGCCTGGAGGATTGCCAGAAGTAAACAGCTCTGTTGCAATTGGCCCAGGCCCAATTGCGTTAACCGTAATACCAAATTGCGCTAACTCAAGAGCCCACGTTCTCGTCATGCCCTGTAGTCCCGCTTTAGTAGCAGCATAGGCTGTGCGCTCTTCTTTTCCTAAGGCTGCACGGCTAGCGATGTTCACAATTCTTCCAAATTGTGCCTTACGCATATAAGGCAGCAAACATTGGGCTAGCACCATGGGCGCTTTAAGATTTAATGCGCATACTGCATCAAAATCTTGATCAGTAACCTCTTCCAGTGCGCCTGGTTTAATAATTCCTGCATTGTTTACCAACCTTACTATCTCGGTTCGACTTGTTATTTCCTGAATGAGTTGTTTCACAGCATTACTGTCAGTGATATCAATACAATGAAACGCCTCTCCCTCCAACAAGCTTGAAGGCGCTGATTTATCAAAGTTAATCACCTGGTAACCATCTGAAGTTAATCGAGTTGCAATCGCTCGACCGATTCCACGGCTAGCACCCGTAATGAGTACATTCTTTTTATTCACGCAAGCTTCTCTTTCAAAACAATTTTCAATGAATTGGTTATGCTTTAGTCAACAGTAGCGCCCGAGGTCTTCACTACCTTTTCCCATTTCTGAGTATCGCTGGAAATTAACTTTCCGAAGTCCTCTGGTGTTCCTGGGATAGGAGTGCCGCCCAACTCAGATAAACGTTTCTGAATTTTTGGATCTACTAAGAGCTGATTAATGGCTACATTCAATTTTTCAACAACATCACGGGGTGTTCCTTTTGGAGCGCTTACTCCAAACCATGCGCTCGCTTCATAACCAGGAATCGTTTCAGCCACAGTAGGCACGTTTGGCAAAGATGCTTCTCGTGTTGAAGTGGTTACAGCCAAGGCCCGAATGCGTCCATCTTTAATAAAGCCGGCTGAGGAGGGTAAGTTATCAAACATGACTTGCACTTGTCCTGCAATCAAATCATTGAGTGCTGGTCCCGCTCCCTTATATGGAATATGAGCCATCTTGCAGCCAGTCATGATCTTGAATAATTCACCCGATAGGTGAATGGATGAACCACTGCCAGAGGAAGCCATATTGACTTTAGTAGGATTTGCTTTGCAATAGGCGATAAATTCTTCAACGTTCTTCACAGGCAAGGCAGCAGTCACAACCATTACATTAGGTGTACGAATTACGCCAGCAACAGGAACCGTATCATTAATAAAATTAAACGCTAGGTTTTTATATAGGGTTGCATTTATTGCGTTAGCTGGGTTGGTCATATTGAGCGTATACCCATCAGGTGCTGAACGAATCACAAACTCCGTACCAATATTATTTCCGCCACCCGGCTTGTTTTCGACCAACACTGTTTGCCCTAATTTCTCTGTTAGGCCCTGTGCAACAATGCGCGCAAGAATATCGGTAGTTCCCCCAGGGGACCAAGACACAATCAACTTAATGGGTTTTTCAGGATAAGGGGCTGCGATTGCAGAACCACAATAAATAGCTAGTGCACTGACTAACAACACAAGATAACGGGAGAATTTCTGCATTTTTTAATACTCCTTTGATTAGTGCTAAGTTAATACATTGATCACTTCATTTGAATACACTTATTGCGAACTGCACATCGGTGGTTTCCTTAGGGAAAAAAGAGTTTTCTGCTCAAAGGCATAAGCTAATTGCAATATTCCAAAATCGTCTCGGTGACGACCCACAATCTGAATACCTACGGGCAAATTGGTACTGGTAAAACCTGCTGGTACCGAGATTGCAGGATTACCTAATGCACTAATGAGATAGGCCGATTTTTGCCAATCAATGTAGTGTTGCATTTTGACTCCGTTAATCTCCTGTGGAAATTCCATATCAATTGAAAAAGGAGCAACTTGAGATACGGGCAGCACTAAAAACTCATATTTTTTAAAGAATTCGCGCATACGGTGATAGAGCTCAGTTCGTTTTGCCTCTGCTCTAGCCAATTGCGGACCAGTGATCGGCAAACCCTGCTCTGCATTCCAAATGACGGTGTCTTTCAATTGAGCGCGATGCTCTTTTAATAGTGGCGTTATACGCAATTCAGTCCGCCAAGCACGCCAAAGCATAAAGATTTCATCGGCCTCAGCAATATCCGGCTCATCATTAATCACCTCACAGCCTAAATCTTGAAATACTGCCCTAGTAGATTCAACAACCCTAGCCACCTCTGGCTCTACAGGCAGACCACCTAAGTTCGCACTAAAGGCAATCTTGCAGCCTTTAAATGACCTGGCTAAGGGATTTAAAAACATCTCACCAGGAGCCTCCAAAGAGATAGGTGAGCGATCATCTGGACCTGACATTGCTGCCATTGCTAAGGCCACATCCTGAACAGTGCGCGCCATTGGACCCGGCACACTCATCGTGTACCAACCCAGTGATTCTGGCCATGAAGGCACCCTTCCTACCGAGGGACGTATACCAACCAGGTTACAAAAACTAGCGGGGTTGCGTAAGGAGCCGCCCAAATCTGTGCCATCAGAAATCGAGATCATTCCGCTGGCTAACGCAACCGCACCTCCACCAGAAGAACCTCCGCACGTCTTGGTCAGATCATAGGGATTGGGTGTCGAACCAAATACCGCATTGAAGGTTTGGCTACCAGCACCAAACTCTGGGGTATTCGTCTTACCCAAGCTGATGCCACCCGCTTTCTTGAGGCGCTCAACAGGTAAGGAATCCAGTTCAGGAACAAAATCTTTATATGCCAGTGAGCCAAAAGTAGTACGTACGCCCTTAGTTAAAAATAAATCTTTGTGCGCAACAGGCAGTCCATGCAAAATCCCGACATCAGCATTTTTCTCAAGCTGTTGATCGGCAGCATATGCCTCAGCCATAGCTGAGTCTGCCGTTAAAGTCACTATCGCATTTAGCACCGGGTTATAGCGCTCAACTTGATCTAGATGCGCACGGATCAGATCTTGTACCGAAATTTTTTTAGAGCGAATCAGTTTTGATTGCTCAGTTGCCGATAAAAAGCATAAATCTTCATTTAGCATTTTGGGTTTGTCTCTTGCCTATATTTTTTATTTATTTTTCTAGTATAGGCGAGGACTTTAGCCAAGTAATGGTGCACTACAACATATATATTTATCCCATTTCCCACGGGATAAGACTGTCCCCCAACTTCTCACAAATGCATTAGGGTTTAACCCATTACCCCCAATCAAAATCCATTGACTGCAAATCATTAAGCACATAAAACCTGCGAATCTTTCCTCAAAAGCCATTACGAAAACAAGGCTTCCGAGATAAAATTATGGGATGCACCTATCCACTAAAACAGTTACGAAATATTCGAAAGAGCTTCAGGAGCTCGGCTTCACGGATTATGAAGCGAAGATCTATATTTCTTTATTACAGAATTCCCCTGAAACCGCCTATGAGATTAGCAAAAATAATGCACTCCCAAGGCCGAATGTATATAGCGCTTTAGATAGCCTTGAAAAGAAACAGGCTGTGCAAAAAGTCAGCCTTGACCCAGTAAGGTTTGTTCCCGTTAATCCAGCAACCCTTTTTAGCCGAATCTCTAAGGCAGTTCAGGATCGTTGCTTGGCGCTTGAGATCGGCCTAGAAAAGCTCCAACCCGAAGAGAAGACCCATTACGTATGGAATATTGATAACGCTGATGAAGCGCGTTTAAAAATAAGCCAGCTAATCCTTGCAGCCAAATCTCATATCTGGATAAAAGCACACTTCGAAGAATTACTACCTCACCTTGAAGAGCTAAAGCTTGCCTCAAAACGCGGTGTCTCACTGCTCTTTATTTTATTTGGTGACTCCAATCAGATTCAGCAATTTAACTTTTCAAAAAATTGCAGCGTCTTCGCCCATGAAGGCGATGGAACAGTAGTAGGGCTTGGCAGGTTTCTGATTACCCTCTCAATTGACTTTAAAGAGGCGTTAATTGTCAATATGAAGGATCATACTGGGGCGTTTACGCAAAGTCAGCCAATAGTTAATCTGGCCGACAGCTTAATCCGGCATGAGATTTATTTGGCAGAAATTTTCAAACACTTTAGTCACTTGCTAGAAGAAAAATTTGAACCTGGTTTATTTGAGTTGCGTAAAAAATATCTACCGAAAGAACAGGTGACAGAACTCAAGCAACGGATCCAGACAAAGAAGTCTCCAAGCAAGACAAAATCAAAGAAATAGAATCTTATTTCTGCGTAACGGCAATCCCAGCAGAATCTCCTGCTAGCTTTCCGAAAACAGCTCCTGAAGTTAGTCCAGTTCCGCCAGGATAGTTGTAATAAAACAAGCCACCCACCATTTCACCAGCCGCATATAAACCTGGAATAGGCTTTCCTGCCTCGTTTTCCACTTGCCCATGATTGCTAATCTTGACGCCGCCAAATGTGAATGTCACGCCACAAGTTACCCCATATGCCTCATACGGCGGTGTATCAAGCGTATTGGCCCAATTAGACTTTGGAATCGATAGACCCTTAGTGCCACGACCATCTTTCACTGCCAAATTTAATGGCACGTCTGTCATCACTGAATCATTAAACTCTTTAACAGTCTTAACAAAAGCCTTAGGGTCAACGCCCTCTAACTTCTCGGCCAATTCTTCGATGGTATTAGCTTGAACTTTCGTAACCTGACGAATCCTGTATTCATCTCGAAGCTTAGGGCTTATTTTTGCGTCAAATA
>CANIMS010000030.1 GCA_947468785.1 Betaproteobacteria bacterium | reverse complement strand
TGCGTCATCAAGGTAAAGGGGTGATTGTGCTGTGTCGCACCTCCAATCCAGGGGGCTCCGATTTGCAATTCTTAAACGTATCCCCCGATGGTCAGCCACTCTATCTCCATGTGGCTAAATTGGCCGCACAGAAATGGAATTCCTCTGGACAAATCGGCTTAGTCGTTGGGGCCACCTTCCCAGAAGAAATTGCAAAAGTACGAGCGATTGTTGGTGATATGCCTTTACTGATACCTGGTATTGGCGCGCAAGGGGGCGATATTGATGCCACCGTAAAAGCGGGTGCGATTCCAAACAAACCCGGCACCGGTATGGTGATCAATTCCTCTCGAGCCATTCTATATGCCAGCTCTGGTAGTGATTTTGCGCAGGCCGCTAGAACAGTAGCCCTCACCACCCGCGATGCATTAAGAGCAGCAGCTGCCAAATAAGAACTAGCAAAGTATTACGCAACTACTTATTAGAACCACTCTTTGGATTAGGGGCCAAAGCAACTCGATCCATATATTCCAAGATGAATTCTTGGCGAGTCGGAAAATGAATATTGGCTTTTCGGCAATACTGCGTTTTATCAAAACATTTCGGTGCAGGTAAAGCAGAAGCTAAGGCAGCCGACTGCTCTCGATCCAATGTTGACGGAGTGGTAGTGTAGTAATGCTGAGCGGCGGCACCAATTCCAAAAATGCCCTCTCCCCACTCTACAGAGTTGAGATAAATCTCGAATAAGCGCTGCTTCGATAAAGTCAACTCGAGCAATCCAGTGATGATCAGCTCTTGGCCCTTGCGAAAATAATTTTGCTCAGAGGATAAGAATAAATTTTTGGCCAATTGCTGAGTAATGGTTGAACCACCCCGTAAAGCAGTTTTCGTTTGCTTGCCTGATCGATTCTTTTGCTGGTTCTTCTCCCAAGCCTTTTGCATATCTTCAACACGAACTCCCTTGTGTTGAAAGAAGATATCGTCCTCACTCACTAGCACCGCTCTTTTTAGGTTCCCCGAAATCTTGTCATAAGGAGTCCATTTTGATTGAATGGGGCAAGTCCAATGCCAAGTACATAAACGCCAACGCTCAGCTCGTTGAAAGGCAGTACTGTCTGGATTAATGGTGGTCCATAAACCAATCTGAATAGCAAAGTAAGCCTGCATGGCTAGAAAGCCAAACAATAAGCACTTAAAGGGATAGATAAACCAGCGCATCAGGGCGAAGAACTAGCTTCTGAGCTGCGCTAATACTGCCCGGGGGTTAATCGCAGTAGCAAGGGCTTCGCCACGCCAGATCAAGAATGCATCGGCAGCCTGCTCAACCAGCATACCTAAGCCATCACTTACGCGAGCACCTTTTTGGAGGGCCTGCTGCATAAAGCTTGTTGTCTTACCGTAAAGCATTTCGTAAGCGAATGAACCGGGCACAAAAATATTGGCTGCTGCTTTGTTGCTAATGGGCGATTCATTATCAAGCCCCGCTGCAGTGGCATTTATCACTAAATCAAAGGATGCCGTTTTTTCTGCATCTTCTAAATCCTCTAATGTGACTGACTCTAAATTGTTGCCTTGCGCTAGCTTAGAAAAAATCTTGACCAATTCATTTGCCTTTGAGCTTGAGCGATTTGCAATCACGAGATGTTGCGGAGACTGTTCGAACAGTGGCCCCAACACTCCACGTGCGGCTCCTCCTGCACCTAAAAGTAAGATGCGTGCACCCTTAAGAGTAATGCCTTGCGCCAGCAAATCCCTGACTAAACCGGCGCCATCAGTGTTATCTCCATAAACTTTGTTGTCACTAATCCAAAGTGTGTTCACAGCACCAGCCAATTGCGCTCTAGGTGTTAAGACATCGGCAAATGCTTGCGCATCTAATTTAAAGGGCACTGTCACGTTCATCCCTTTGCCTCCAGCGGCAAAGAAATCTTGTGCAGCTTTTGCAAAGCCTCCTAAATCTGGCTGCAGTCGTCCATAGTGCATATTCTGATGAGACTGAAGTGCAAACTGCGCATGAATCAAAGGTGATTTGCTATGCGAGATTGGATTACCAGCAACGGCATAGACGTCCACCCCAGAAAAAAGCTTTGGGTCGGTATATAAATCCATGGGATTGGAAGAAGTCATGATGAGAGGATAAGCGAATTTTTGATCTATTTCTTGAACTATTTTTGAAATAACATCAACGTCGCAACTCCAAGCGGTCAGCGCCTTCACGGGTGAACTCAAAAGTCGAAACCCAATCTAAGACATCAATTTGCTTACGCATTTCAGATGGGAAAACTCCAAATGGAGCAGATGCTCTCACAATCGCCAAGGCTTGTCGATCCAACTCCGGATTACCTGAGCTCCGCCCAATCGATAAACCATCTTTTCCCTGTGCATTAGACGTGATATTGCCTTGAGCATCCACACTCACAACAATGATCAAGGTGCCATATAAAGCTCGACCATTAGCACGCGGGAAAAAAGCACTTCCATACGCTTCAATCTTTTGTCGCATGGCATCGTAATAGTGAGCAAAAGTCACCGCCTTGGCGCTGGTGGCGGTTAATACCTTGCGTCTTGGTCCGCGTCCATCAGCTTGTATGCGTTTTGCCAACTCTGCTTCTAGGGAATTTAATTGTTGTGCGCTTTTTTGCTCATCGCCAGTCTTACGCCCCCCAGAGCGACTACGTTCTTCATCTAACTTTGCCAACATTTGTTTTTGCTGTTTTTCTAAAACCTCGAGACGAGCTTCTGTTCCCAGTCGTGCGCGATGTATAGCTGTGGCATCTTGATTTTCTGTTTTGCCACCCCCCTGAAGATCCGCCTGAGCTAATTTATTAGCCTGTGCTGGTGGCGTTTTACTGCTGGCATTAACCAATACCACGCTCAGAGGAGCATTGAGTCGGCGACTTTGAATTTCTCCAGCGCCCCAGCGAATCGACAAAAAAAGGAGGTGAATCAGCAATGAAGCACAAAGCGCAAACTGAAATGGGTGGCGACGCCAAGCACCTTGAAGAGATTGCATCACAGAAGTTGTTCGGTGAGATGTCATCGCCACAATCAATCTACTCTGAAGTTCCGTCTTCAGTTGGCTGCTCTGCCGCCTCTTCCGCAATCTTTACGGGCGACTCAATTTCTAGAACGCGCACGCCCGCACTTAATTGCAATAAATCCACGCCATCAATCTGTACTTGAGCACGCGTCATCCGCGGATGAGTCGCTAATTCTGGAATAGGTAAATGTAAGGGTATGGGTTCAAGACGAGACATACCCTCTTTGAGATGACGTACAAAAACTGTTTTTGCACCACCCTCTTGCACAATCCAGCGCAAGCACCAATACTTTTCCAGCCTATCTTGATATTCCCCATAGGCCTGATAGCAAGACTCAAAATCTGCTGCAATTCCCATCAAAACAGCATCATGCGGCGGGAAAGGGGCAACCATCTTGGCTGTGACACCGTGCTTGGCTAGGGCGATGAGTTGCCATTGATTCACTAAATCAGAATAGCGTCGTAATGGCGATGTGCACCAAGCGTAGTAATCTAAGCCCAGACCCTCATGAGGTCCTGGAGTAGTCTGCATTCTGGTGCGCAACGGACCCCACCCTTTTTGGGTTCTGAAGAGACCAGGCAAACCATGGTCTGCAAGCAACTGGCCTGAAGCGCTGTTACAAAAAATCATCCATTCAGCAACAATCGTGTCTAAGACTGAACCACGTTGACGTGGAATGATTTCTATACGATCTGCGCCATCAATCTGGTCTACCTCGAAATAAAAATCTCTTGCTAAGGCATTGGGATCGATCACCCCTAACTGTTCTGAACGCAGGCCATTTGCTATACGTTTTTCTTGACGACCTGCATGTAAATGCTTAGCTGCCTTCCATAAGACTGCTAACTCTTTGCGAAAAGGATAGGTCGCACTTTCATCTAGCAAACTATCTTCACTGACCAAATGCTCTAAGTCTTCCAAGCGCAAATTGGCTGCCATCGGGACCATCTCCGCGCGCATTTGAATGGAATCTCGATTCAAATGCCCTTGGGCATCAATGTCTACATAGATGGATAGTGCCGGACGAGGGGCGCCCTCATCTAATGAAAACTGCTTGATCACGGAATCCGGCAGCATCGTTATTTTGTCACCCGGAAAGTACACCGTAGACATACGATCCCGCGCAACACGGTCAAGAGGATCATCTTTAGCAATAGCTAAACCCGGCGCGGCAATATGAATTCCAACACGATAGCCGCCGTTTTCTAAATCGCTTACCGACAGTGCATCATCAATTTCGGTTGTGCCCGCATCATCAATAGAAAATGCTTTGACTGTAGCAAGCGGCAATGATGATATTGCTGCATCGTAAGCCGATTGATCGACTCCAATGCTCTTGCTATGAGCGCTACCATTTGGAAAATGGGCTTTTAAAAATAGTCCTTGGTGATATGCCAAGGGTGACTCAATTGCAGCACATCGAATCATCAATTGCGCTGGCGATTCTCCAGTTTCAGAGCAAGCTGCAATTAAAGCCTTATAAGCAGATGTATTCTTATCTGGAGAAAACAATAGTTGGTTTGATGAAGACTTCAAGGCCTCAGGAAATGTTCCTGAGACGAGTTCTTGCTGCCAAAGAGTCTGCTGTTCTAGCTCTTTTTGCTTACGTTCGATAGCAGCCAATCCTGCTTGTAATTGCTCAAGGGGTGCCCTTTGAAAACGACCGCGGCCCTTGCGCCGAAAGAAGACTGGCGCGCCCTGTAAAGCAATCGCTAGAGCGACTTGCTGGGAGATATTCGCCTGGGGTCCAAAGTACTCAAGAGCAACATCTGTCAAGCTAAATTCATCTTCAGGAGCGCAATCCCAAAGGAATTGCAAATCAATGTCCTTGGATAAAAGCTGCGCCTGATCCATCAGGACCTGCGCCTCAGGTTTATCAAAACGCAACCAAACCTCTTTAGCCTTCAGTTTGATTTTTTTGCCTGAGAGGCTAGTAGCCTGCCAGGATTCTGCATCGCCAGAACCCGACGCAGACTGGACTGTTGCCACTTTAATATCGCCGCCCTCTTCATAGACGAGATTCATAGTTAGAGGGAAATCCCGCCACTAGCTTCCAAAGCTACGCCATTCACATAGCTAGCCTCATCACTAGCTAAAAATAAATACACATTTGCCATTTCTTCTGGGGTGCCAAGGCGCCCAAGCCAGCTACGCCTCTCAATATCTTGCAAAATATTTTCTGGCATCGCTTTCACCATTTCGGTTGCAATAAAACCAGGACATATCGCATTCACTCGAATACCTTTAGGCCCTAATTCACGCGCCCAAGTCTTCGTAAATCCAATGACACCAAATTTGGTTGCGGAATAATTGGTTTGGCCAAAATTTCCATACAGACCAACGACGCTAGATGCATTCACAACCGCACCTGAGCCAGCCTCTAGCATGTGGGGAACAATCAACTGCGTACAGTTAAAAACGCCCTTTAAGTTCACATCAATCACCGTATCAAACTGTGCTTCGGTCATCTTGATTAAGCGTGCGTCTTGTGTAATGCCTGCGTTATTAATCAAGATGTCAATGCGCCCATGCTTTTGCATGATTTGATCTACAGCCGCCTGAATACTTGCGCGATCAGTTACGTTCATTTCATAGGGTTCAGCATGCAAAATTTGTGCTGCAGCCCCCTTAACTGACTCTAAATTGATATCTGCAATCATGACCTTAGCGCCTTCCTGAGCAAAGCGCTGTGCTGTCGCAAATCCAATTCCTTTTGCAGCCCCAGTAATGATGGCTACTTTATCTTTTAATCTATCGCCCATATTTACTTTCTTATCTCGATTTATTCCGTCAACGCTTTTAATATTTTTTGGTGCACCCCACCAAATCCGCCATTACTCATTACAAGAATGTGATCGCCAGGCTTTGCCTCTTTTACAACAGCAGCTACTAAGGCATTGAGATCATCAAAAGCCTTGGCCCTAGTTACGCCCGAACGATTCAATGGAGCCAAGACTTCGTCTAAATCCCAGCCTAATGATTCTTTACCAGTGCTAGCTCCATAAGCAAATACAGTATCGGCAGCCTCTAAGCTTGCTGGTAATTGCGCCTTCATCACACCCAATTTCATCGTATTAGAACGTGGTTCCAATACAGCCAAGATACGCGCTTTACCTACACGACGACGTAAGCCATCCAATGTTGTTGTAATAGCAGTTGGGTGATGTGCAAAATCATCGTATATGGCGATCTCATTTGCTACACCAACAGTTTCCAATCGACGCTTCACATTCTTAAATGCAGCTAATGCAAGAGCACTATTTTCTGGCGAAATACCAATATGGTTTGCTGCCGCTATCGCTGCTAGTGCATTAAGTTGATTATGTCTTCCCATGACTCCAGAGTCTGGAGCCCACTTGACGGTGGCTACTTCTTTGCCAGACTTTCTCACAATGAAGCCATCACTCTCTTGAGAAATTAAAGACCACTCATTGACAGCTTCTTGTCCAAAGCGCTCTACTGGAGCCCAGGCGCCACGGGTCACCACACGCTCTAATGCTGGCTCTTCGCCATTCACCACCAGCAAACCGTCACCGGGAACAGTACGGACTAAATGGTGAAACTGAGTTTCAATTGCTGCTAGATCAGCAAATATATCGGCATGATCAAATTCCAGGTTATTCAATAAAGCAGTACGAGGTCGATAGTGAACAAATTTACTGCGCTTATCAAAAAAGGCTGTGTCATATTCATCCGCCTCAATCACAAAATATTTGCTCTCACCAAGATGTGCGGAAACTGCGAAATTGAGCGGCACTCCACCAATTAAATATCCAGGGTGATAGCCATTGAATTCCAAAATCCATGTCAGCATTGCAGAGGTAGTGGTTTTGCCATGCGTACCAGCAACTGCCAACACATGCTTGCTGTATAGCACTTGCTCACCCAACCATTGGGGCCCAGAAATATACGGTAGGCCTTGATTCAGAATGGCTTCCATCAAGGGATTGCCACGAGAAACCACATTGCCGATCACAAATAAATCCGGCATGGTCTCAAACTGTAATAATTGATCTGGTGAGAACCCCTCAATGAGCTCTATACCCTGAGCTTGAAGTTGGGTGCTCATCGGTGGGTACACGTTGGCGTCGCAGCCCGTAACGCGATGTCCAGCCTGGCGGGCGATTGCAGCAATGCCGCCCATGAAAGTACCGCAAATGCCCAAGATATGAATATGCATCAATGAATTTTAGCGAAGGAGTCGCAATGAATCGAAGACAGTGGATCATCATTACCCTAATAAGTCTTCTGGCACTCTTAGCCGGAGTCTTCAGTTCGCATTGGATTTCTAAAACGGGTCTTGCTACCGAACCGGCCATCAAAGCATTTTTTGCCAACCCTTGGCAAACGCCAGATGGCAAAAGCATCAATTCTGCAGATTGGCAGGGAAAAGTCCTGGTAGTGAACTTTTGGGCCTCCTGGTGCCCTCCTTGCGTAGAGGAAATGCCGACTTTAGACCTCTTACAGAAAGCTTTCGCACAAGAAAATGTCTTATTTGTCGGCATCGGCATCGATTCACCCTCTAATATTCGCGATTTTCTTCAAAAAACTCCTGTTTCCTATCAAATCGTTATTGGCGGCCTTGAGGGTAGTTCGCTCTCTAAGCAGATGGGCAACACCCAAGGTGCCCTACCTTACACCGTGATCATCAATTCCAAAGGAAAAGCTGTTTTTAGTAAATTAGGGAAAATAAGCGAAGATGAGCTCAGAAGTGCAATTAAATCAGCTATATAAAGGTAGTTATCGGATTTTAATGGCCCATATACCTGCTAGATTTACATAAAAACAAGGGCTTTAAGTCTAAAAATCTCAATAATTTCAGCTAAAAATCCCTATTTTTTCGACCCTCAAACTATTTGAGAGGGTATACTTTCTGACATTAAGAATGAAGCATCAAATTCATTAAAGATGCATTTGTAGTCAAAAGCAGAACATAGCAATTGATACTTAACTGCCTCTAAAAACAGGGAAATATGTCGAAAAAAGCTTCAATTCTCGTAATACAGGGCCCAAATCTCAATTTATTGGGAACCCGTGAACCAGATGTTTACGGCACAACAACCCTGGAAGACATTCATAAAAGACTCGGTGAGCTTGCAAAACTGAATTCAATAGAGCTAGATACCTTTCAAAGCAACCATGAAGGTGAGCTAATTGACCGAATTCAAAAAGCCAAACTCGATGGCGTCGATTTCATCATCATTAATCCGGGGGCATTTACCCATACTAGTGTTGCCTTGCGCGATGTACTGGCTGGGGTCGCCATTCCGTTTACTGAAGTCCATTTATCCAATATTCATCAGCGGGAAGAGTTCCGTAAGCATTCCTATCTATCCGATATTGCCACTGGTGTGATCTGCGGACTTGGCGCAATTGGATATGAGCTAGCACTTCAAGCAGCTATTGCTCGTTTAAAAAAATAATTTTTATTTAAAGCATTACAAGAGAGGAAGTACTCCTATGGATCTGAGAAAACTAAAAACCTTAATTGACCTCGTTTCTGAATCAGGAATATCTGAGCTAGAGGTGAATGAGGGCGAAGATCGCGTAAGAATCGTTAATTCAGGTTCTGCGGCCCCAACCGGACCAGCGGTTTATGCAAATCCCGCGCCAATTCAAATGGCAGCTTCGGCAGCTCCAGCCCCAAGTGCACCAGCTCCAACCCCTGTTGCAGATGCTGAAGTCCCGGCAGAAACGGGTTTTGTTGCTCGCTCTCCAATGGTAGGCACCTTTTATCGCGCACCCAATCCGGAGTCTCCTAACTTTGTCAACGTTGGTGACATTGTCAAAGTCGGTCAAACGCTCTGCATCATTGAAGCAATGAAATTACTCAATGAGATTGAATCTGAAAAAGATGGTGTCATTAAGCAGATTCTTTGTGATAACGGTCAAGGTGTTGAGTTTGACCAGCCGCTTTTCATCATCGCTTAATTATCCAGCGTACCTTTCTAATAAACCATTACTTAACTCACAGCCGACATGTTCGATAAGATTCTGATTGCCAATCGGGGAGAAATTGCTCTCCGTATCCAACGAGCATGCCGCGAATTGGGAATTAAAACTGTGGTGGTCTATTCCACTGCTGATAAAGAAGCCAAGTACGTCAAACTGGCTGATGAGGCCGTTTGTATTGGCCCTGCTCCATCACCACTCAGTTATCTCAATATGCCAGCGATTATTTCTGCGGCTGAAGTCACTGATGCTGAAGCAATCCATCCTGGTTATGGCTTCCTTTCTGAAAACGCAGACTTTGCTGAGCGCGTTGAAAAGTCTGGCTTTGCCTTTATTGGCCCCAGAGCAGAAACGATTCGCTTAATGGGCGATAAAGTTTCTGCGAAACGCGCCATGATTAAAGCAGGCGTTCCTTGTGTTCCAGGTTCTGAAGGTGCTTTGCCGGATAACCCAAAAGAAATTATTGCCACCGCTAAACGTGTTGGCTACCCGGTGATCATCAAAGCAGCGGGTGGTGGTGGTGGTCGCGGTATGCGAGTTGTCCACACAGAAGCCGCCCTTCTCAATGCAGTCAATATGACCAAAGAGGAAGCTGGTCGCGCCTTCGGCAATCCCGAGGTCTACATGGAGAAGTTTTTAGAAAAACCACGCCACGTTGAAATTCAAATCTTGGCTGATACCCATGGCAATGCCATTTGGCTTGGTGAGCGCGATTGCTCAATGCAGCGTCGCCACCAAAAGGTCATTGAAGAGGCTCCAGCCCCCGGAATCGATCGTCGTTTAATCGCCAAAATTGGTGAGCGCTGCGCCGAAGCTTGTAGAAAAATGGGTTATCGTGGCGCCGGAACTTTTGAGTTCCTATACGAAAACAATGAATTCTTCTTCATTGAGATGAATACCCGCGTTCAAGTTGAACACCCTGTTACAGAAATGATTACCGGTGTCGATATTGTTCAAGAGCAGATTCGGATTGCAGCCGGTCTCAAACTGAGCTATCGCCAAAAAGACATTGTGTTTCGCGGTCACGCCATTGAGTGTCGCTTAAATGCAGAAGATCCCTTTAAGTTCACACCAAGCCCAGGGAAAATTGGTTCATTCCATATGCCTGGTGGTCCTGGAATTCGGGTTGACTCCCATGCCTACAGTGGTTATGTAGTTCCTTCGAATTACGACTCCATGATTGGTAAATTGATTTCTTACGGCAATACTCGTGAACAAGCGATTCGCCGTATGCAAATTGCCCTTTCAGAAATGGTGATCGACGGAATCACTACCAATGTTCCTTTGCACCGCGAACTCATGCTGGATCCAAACTTTATCGAGGGCGGTACAAGCATTCATTACCTTGAGCATCGTCTAGAAGAGCAGGCTGCAAGTCGCGGTAAGCCCTAATTAATGCGAGTGCTTCATGTCATATCGTGAGCTCGTATTTACGGTAGTTGCCGAAACTGCTGAACCCTTAGGCGATGCCCTACTGGAATTAGGTGCGCTATCTGTCACAGTGGAAGATGATGCAGCCGGTGGGTATGACGAGAACCCACTATACGGAGAGCCAGGTCTGTCTCCCGAAGTTCAGGCTTGGGAACGCTCCTCAGTCACCGCGCTCTTTAACCCCGAGATTGATGAATCGGGAAGCCCAGAATTCATTGCTGATTTATTAGAGTCGCTCAAAGAAGCCGGCTTTAAGCTTGCGCCTCCCCAAGAAAAAACCGTAGAAGAACAAGACTGGGTTCGCTTAACCCAAAGTCAATTTTCGCCCATCCAAATTGGCGAGCGTATTTGGGTTGTCCCTTCTTGGCATGATGCGCCCTCCGATCCGAATGCGATCTGCTTAGCAGTAGATCCCGGGCTCGCGTTTGGAACCGGCAGTCATCCGACCACACACTTATGCCTGCTTTGGCTTGAACAACAAGAAAAGCTTCAGAATCAAAGTTTGCTGGATTATGGATGTGGCTCAGGAATTTTGGCAATCGCCGCATCCAAGCTGGGCGCTAAACCGGTGGTTGGAACAGATATTGATCCACAAGCGATGGTTGCTGCACGAAGTAACGCTGAGAT
>CANIMS010000029.1 GCA_947468785.1 Betaproteobacteria bacterium | reverse complement strand
TCAACATTGATTCCAGAATTAGCAAGCATATCTGCTGCCTTTAGCACTTCAGTCATAATCGCCCCAGAGCCCAACAAACTGACATGTGACTCAGTATTCCCATTCAATGCTTTTACAGTCTTTAATTTATAGCAACCACGAATCACATCCTGGGCTGCGTTATCAGGCAAATCTTGCTGAGGATAATTTTCATTCATGAGAGTGATGTAGTAGAACAAATCTTTTTGATCAACTAACATATCGCGCATGCCCTGATCGATGATCACAGCCAACTCTCCTGCAAACGCAGGGTCGTATGCTTTACAGTTCGGAATAGTTCCAGCCACCAAATGACTGCTTCCATCCTGGTGCTGCAAACCTTCACCACCTAATGTTGTCCTGCCAGAGGTCGCGCCCAATAAGAAACCTCTAGCACGCTGATCAGCCGCCGCCCAGATAGCATCGCCAATTCTCTGAAACCCAAACATTGAGTAATAGATATAGAAAGGCAGCATCGCAATTCCATGTACGCTGTAACTAGTAGCTGCCGCCGTCCAACTTGCAATCGCGCCTGCCTCACTAATACCCTCTTCTAAAATTTGCCCATCCAATGCTTCGCGATAGCTCAGTACTGAGCCAATATCCTCTGGCTCATAGCGCTGACCAACACTGGAATAAATACCGACTTGCTTAAATAGATTGGCCATACCAAAAGTACGGGCCTCATCAGCCACAATTGGTACAACCCTAGGACCAAGCTCTTTATCCTTTAGTAGATTTCCCAACATCCTGACAAACGCCATCGTGGTCGACATCTCT
Source organism: Betaproteobacteria bacterium (assembly GCA_947468785.1). Lineage (GTDB taxonomy): Bacteria > Pseudomonadota > Gammaproteobacteria > Burkholderiales > Burkholderiaceae > Polynucleobacter. The sequence continues at coordinate 10,277 of CANIMS010000029.1, read as the reverse complement.
TTTGCTTCAGGCTTCATGGCAAAGGCTGCATATGAATGCATGTCCGGTACTTTTAATTGCTCACAATCTGAATGACGCTTTGGCATCTGACCGCCGAGCTGATGACGTCGCTCTTTTAAGTACTTCAACTCTTCGCTATTTTCATCAGGCCTAAAAAAGGTCAAGCTTGTTGCCTGCTCATCGGTCAAAGGTAAATTAAAACGATTGCGGTATTCAATCAAAGCTTCGCCATCTAATTTTTTCTGGCTGTGGGTAGTCATTTTTCCTTGACCAGCATGGCCCATGCCATAGCCTTTTTTGGTATGGGCTAAGATCACAGTAGGTTGACCAAGGTGATTGGCTGCTGCTTGATAGGCAGCATAAATTTTGACTAGATCATGGCCACCTCTTTTCAGACGATCAATTTGCTCATCTGTCATGCCTTGCGCAAGATGAGCCAATTCTTCATTTTGACCAAAGAAATTCTTACGATTAAAGCTACCGTCTTTTGCTGCAAATGTTTGCATTTGCCCATCAACTGTTTGCGCAAAGGCCTTTACCAATGCTCCGGTGGTGTCTCTAGCAAAGAGCCCATCCCAATCGCTACCCCAAACCAATTTGATAACGTTCCAGCCAGAACCTCTAAAGAGCTTTTCGAGCTCATCAATAATTCTGCCATTACCTCGTACTGGACCATCTAAGCGTTGCAAGTTGCAATTGACGACCCAAACCAAGTTATCAAGCTTCTCTCTAGATGCCAATGTCAAAGCGCTCATACTTTCTGGCTCATCCATTTCGCCATCACCAAATACACCCCAAACTTTTCTAGTAGTGCAATCTAGTAATTTGCGATCAGTGAGATAACGCATAAAGCGCGCATGATAGATCGAGCTGATTGGCCCAATCCCCATTGAGCCTGTTGGAAATTGCCAAAAATCGGGCATTAACCAAGGATGTGGGTAGCTTGATAAACCCCTTGCTCCAGACTCAGGCGCAGTAATCTCACGCCGATAGTGAGCAAGATCATTCTCAGTAAGCCTTCCTTCTAAATAAGCTCTGGCATATACCCCTGGAGCACTATGAGGCTGAAAGAAAACTAAATCGCCACGATCTTTAGCCTCTCCACTCTCGGTTCTAGCCCGAAAAAAATGATTGAACCCCACTTCAAATAAATCAGCAGCACTGGCATAGCTTGCGATATGTCCGCCCAACTCTCCATAAGCTTCATTCGCTTTTGCAACCATCGCTAAAGCATTCCACCTCATCAAAGAAGCGAGCTTTTCTTCAATCGCAAGGTCGCCTGGAAAAGGGGGCTGCTCATCCACTGGTATTGAATTGACATAAGGAGTCACTAAATCTGGCACCCAATTAATTTGATGTTTATTAGCAAGCTTGACTAAGTTGTCCAAAATAAATTTGGCGCGGCCGCTATCTCCAGAGGCCAGTAAATCCATGAATGCCTCATTCCACTCGGCAGTTTCTGTTGGGTCAGTATCAATGTGCTCAAGATTTAAGTATTTTTTAATGTCGGGAGCATTCATAAAGGATTCCTCTGTAACTTTCTAAGTTCTAAATTCATAACATGACTTTACGAAAATCACCCAGTAACTGAGTGAGATAAGTGGTGAAGTGTGTAGCGATTGCGCCATCAATGACTCGATGATCTGCGCTCATTGAAAGTGGGCAGATCAATCGTGGAATAAACTGCGAACCGTCCCAAACTGGCTTTATTGCCGATTTGTTAACCGCCAAGATAGCTACCTCAGGGGCATTCACAATTGGGGCACAGTAAGTGCCACCAATACCGCCCAAGGATGAGATGGTGAAGCTGGCGCCTTGCATCTGATCTGGCTTGAGTCTTCCATCCCTGGCCAAGATTGCTAATTCTGCAGTTTCTTTTGCGATCTCCCGAATACCTTTTTGATCAGCATTGCGAATCACTGGCACCACCAAACCATTTTTAGTATCAACCGCAAAACCAATATGGAAATACTTTTTCAAAACGAGCTCTTCGCCATCGAGGGAAGAATTGAATGTGGGATATCTCTTCAGAGCGGCAACTACCGCCTTTATTAAAAAGGCAAGCAAAGTCAGCTTAAGGTCATCTTTTTGATTCTCTTTGTTTAATGTGGATCGAAACTCTTCAAGATCAGTGATATCAGCATCATCATGATAAGTAACCGCTGGGATCATGACCCAATTACGTGCAAGATTGGCAGCTGATACTTTTTGAATACGACTACGCGCTTGACGCTCAACTTCCCCAAACTTTGCAAAGTCGACTTTTGGCCAAGGCAATAAATCTAAACAACTAATTCCTGCAGCAATGGGAGCACTAGAATTTTTTCTAGCCAACATTGAGCTCTTAATAAATTGCTCAATATCTTCTTTTGTAACTCGCCCTCTTTGTCCACTCCCTCTTACTTGATGAATATCAACACCAAATTGGCGAGCAAATTTTCTTGCTGAGGGGCTAGCCCAAGCATCCGAATGCAAGCCCGATTGATTTATGAGGACCTCATCATTAATCTGCAATACGCTCTCAATCTTGGGAAGGACAAGCTCAGCACCCACAACTTTCTCCAGCAAACCGGTATATCGATGCTGATATTTTGTTATATTGCGGTCAAAATAGGATGCTAATTATTGTGTTTAAATTTGATAATTCAGCATAATATGCTGCTAATTTGACTTTTTAAGGTTTTTATGAAGCTAGATCCGATAGACATCAGAATATTGAACGAACTACAAAATGACAGTTCCCACAGCAATGTAGAGCTTGCTAAGCGGGTTCATTTATCACCATCGCCCTGCCTAATGCGGGTTAAAGCCCTCAAAGATAAAGGCGTCATTCGAAATTACGTGGCACTCGCAGACCCTAAGAGTTTGGGACTTGGCTTAAATGTATTTATCTCTATTAGCTTAAAAGAACAATCCAAAAAAGCCTTAGCTGAATTTGAGCAACGGATTTCAGAGCACGATGAAGTGATGGAATGTTATTTAATGACTGGTGATAGCGACTATCTGATCCGCGTTGCTGTTGCAGATATGGGTGCACTCGAAAAATTTATCTTAGAACAGCTAACGCCAATATCGGGAATTGAAAAAATTCGCTCTAGCTTTGCACTAAAGCAAGTACGCTACAAAACTGCTTTGCCATTACCAAAGTGAAGATAAAACGGATTACGAAATCTTTTTCAGCGTCTTGAGATAACGCTGTGCATTTTTAACATAGCGTTTTGCGATTTCTTCGATGCCAGACATTTGCTCTGGCGTTAAGGTCTTTACAGCTTTGGCTGGAGAACCCAAAATCATTGAGCCGTCCGGAAACTCTTTACCTTCAGTAACTAGTGCGCCTGCTCCCACTAGACAATGCTTGCCGATCTTAGCGCCATTCAGAATCACTGCGCCAATACCAATTAAGCTTCCGTCATCGACCTGACAACCATGAAGCATGACTTGATGACCAACTGTGACATGCTTACCAATGATGAGAGGGTATCCAGGGTCAGTGTGTAGAACTGAGGCGTCCTGCACATTACTACCTTCCCCGATTTGAATGAGATCGTTATCGCCACGAACGACTACTTTGGGCCAGATGTTGGCATTTTGATGCAGCTCTACTTTGCCGATAACTTCAGCACTTTCAGCAACCCATGCGCCTTCAGATAACTGAGGGGCAATTCCGTCTAGTTCATATATGGCCATGACTCATTATAGGGATGAATCAGGCCATCTATGCAAGCCAGTATTACCAGTTTGGTTCGCGATCCGGAGTCGAAGAAATGCGATGCACGCTTAAATCAGCGCCTTCATATTCTTCTTCTTGTGACATCCGAATACCCATGATTGCCTTGAGAGCGCCATAGACCACAAAACCACCAACTACAGCAATACCCACGCCTATCGCACTACCAATTAACTGACCGGTAAAGGTAATGCCGCCAAGGCCACCCAGTGCTTTAGTGCCAAAAATACCAGCTGCCAAACCACCCCATAGCCCGCATAAACCATGAAGCGGCCACACGCCCAATACGTCATCAAGCTTCCAACGGTTTTGCACCAAGGTAAACATGTAAACAAATAAAGCACCTGCAACTAAACCAACAAACAACGCTCCGACTGGATGCATTAAGTCAGAGCCGGCACATACTGCAACCAAACCAGCAAGTGGCCCGTTATAGGTAAATCCTGGATCGTTACGACCCACCACCCATGCCGCTAGAGTTCCGCCAACCATTGCCATTAAAGAATTCATTGCAACCAAACCACTAATCTTGTCGATCGTTTGAGCACTCATCACATTAAAGCCAAACCAGCCTACCGCCAGAATCCATGCACCTAATGCTAAAAACGGAATGCTGGATGGTGGATGCGCTGAGATTTGACCCTCTTTGGTGTAGCGACCGCGGCGCGCGCCCAACAGAATCACTGCAGGCAAAGCAATCCAGCCGCCAACGGCATGCACAACGATCGAGCCAGCAAAGTCATGGAACTCTTCACCCGTTAGCCCTTTGATCCATGCCTGAATGCCATAGTGCTGATTCCAAGCAATACCTTCAAAGAAAGGGTAAATGAATCCAACCAATATAAAAGTAGCGATGAGTTGTGGATTAAATTTAGCTCGCTCAGCAATGCCACCCGAAATAATCGCTGGGATGGCAGCAGCAAATGTAAGCAAGAAGAAAAACTTCACTAACTCATACCCATTTTTCTCCGCCAATAACTCTGCGCCGGAAAAAAAGTTCACGCCGTATGCAATGCTGTAACCAATAAAAAAGTAAGCAATGGTGGAGACTGCAAAGTCGACCAAAATTTTGACCAAAGCATTGACTTGGTTTTTTTTACGAACCGTTCCCAACTCTAAGAATGCAAAGCCCGCATGCATTGCCAGGACCATGATGGCGCCAAGTAAAATAAATAAAGCATCACTGCCTGATTTCAAGTTTTCCATGAAATTTCCCCTCGTTTTTTATGCATCATTATGGGGAATACAAAAATCGGTTTCGGTGCAATTCGCACTAAAATAGTGCAATAATTGAGCACATATGATGGTTTATGATTGATTCAAATACACCCTAAGGAAAACCAATGAAAAAAACCCTCCTTCTATTAGCCGCTTTAGGCGCAATTTCTGGTGCTGTTCAGGCTCAGGAACAGATTAAAGTATTAAGCACCCAGGAACTAGTGAACACTTGCAAAATGCCTGCAAGCCCAGAATCCCGCAGTTTCTGTATTGGCTATACCAGCGCAATTTACGAAACCTATCTTGCAACACGTCACCCACAACGCGCCAAACCTTTTATTTGTGTCAATCAACCAGCACCAAAGCGTGACGATGTTATTGCTGATTTTGTAAAGTGGGCTGGTGAAAATCCACAGACTGCTGATAAGCCTGCTTCAGGAACCGCACTTGGTTACTTGGCAATGCGCTTTCCTTGCGGCAAAAAATAATCTAAGCAGACTAGCTTATTCAAATTACATTCAGAGGATTAGTTGATATGAAAAAAATTATTGCAATTACCGCAGCAACATTAGCAATTGCAGGTTGTTCTAATATGAGCAATACAGAACAACGCACTGTCTCCGGTGGCGCCATTGGTGCTACTGCTGGGGCAATCGGCACAGCCATTTTCCACGGTAACCCAATTTGGGGGGCAGTCGGTGGTGCAGCAGTTGGTGCAGCATCTGGCTACATCTATGATGCGTATAAAAAAGAACAGGCTTCTGAATACAATGCTGGCTATGATGCTGGCAAAAACAAAAAGCCTGCTAACGCACCTAACTAAGGATTCATCACTGCAGACTCATTAGAGTCTGTTCAGTTGTTGGTTTAAAACCCAGCTCGTATTAATTTACTAGCTGGGTTTTTATTTGGATCTCGCCAGCTAATGCTTTATGAATTGGGCACTTTTCAGCGATCTCTAGAAGACGTTCTCTCTGCTGATCATCTAAATCACCCAGTAACTCAATATGTCGAATAAAGATTTCTACATCGTTATGGCGTTCAATATCGACCGTCACAATCGCATTCTTTAAGTGGATTGCCTTTCGTTCTGAATACATCTTCAAGGTCATGCTAGTGCAGGAAGCCAATGCTGCAGCTAAATATTCATGGGGTGAGGGGCCCGTACCCCCGCCACCTTTTGAAACTTCTGCGTCAGATAAATAATGCAAATCACCCGTACTGAGTTTTTGTTGAAGAGGACCCTCTCCAAACTGTGACACTACTTTTCTCATAATGACCTTTAGCTATTTTAAAAAATGAATCGATGTACTTTAGGGCTAGGGCTTGACACTCTTTTCTTGAATCGGTAAGCCTGCCTTTTTCCAGGCACTAAATCCACCCTCTAAATGACACACATCTGACAAGCCCATATTTTGCAAGGTCTGGGTAGATAAGGAAGAGCGCCATGCAGACGCACAATATAAAACGATGCGTTTGCCTTCACCAAAAATAGGCTTGAAATAAGGACTATCGGGATCAACCCAAAACTCCAGCATGCCACGTGGAGCATGGAAAGCATCCGGGATCATTCCCTCACGCTCTAATTCGCGAACATCACGAATATCGACAAAAACGGTATTCGGATCCTTTAATAATGCCTGGGCCTGCTCAAGTGTGATGGTTTCAATCTCTGCCATCGCACGGGCAATCAGCTCTTGATATCCAATCTTTAACTTCACCAAAATCTCCTTAAATAACAATCTCTTATTCTATTGAAGCACCTGATAACATTCTGCTATGAACTTTACCCCGACTGAACTAGGCGCAAGCATTATTTTTGCGATTGCCGTCTTGCATACCTTTTGTACTAGCTATTTTGAAAAGCTTGCGGGTAAGTCTTTAAGACATTCTGGTTTATGGCATCTGTTGGGGGAAGTCGAAATTGTCTTTGGCTTTTGGGCAGCGATTCTGGTTATCTTCATCAGCTTAAGCGACAGCTTGAAAGCGGCCCAATCATTTTTAGATCAGCGCAATTTCACAGAGCCTCTATTTGTTTTTGCCATCATGATTGTGGCTGCTAGCAAACCGATTCTCTATTTCGCCACACAAATTCTTCATCACCTAGGCAAAGTATTACAGACCGTATTAGGCATTCGTAGCGCGCCTGCACTCTATTTCTTAACCTTGGCGGTCACACCCTTGCTAGGGTCGCTGATTACTGAACCAGCAGCGATGACTCTTGCAGCATTTCTATTGCGAGATCTAGTCTATAAAAATAAGCCCTCAGCCATCCTGATGTTTGGAACGATTGGTGTTTTATTCGTCAACATCTCCATTGGTGGAACGCTGACAAATTTTGCTGCGCCTCCTGTACTCATGGTTGCTGCAACCTGGAACTGGAGCTCTGCCTTCATGTTCGCTAATTTTGGTATTGAATCTTGTGTTGCCATTTTGATTAATTCGCTTGTAGTTACTCTTTTATTTCATCGCCAATTAATTGAACCTCAAGCTAGCAGTAAACCAGCTAAGATTCCTTTTGCAGTCGTTTTAGTGCACCTACTCTTTTTACTTGGAGTAGTCGTCTTTGCACATGATCCGATTATGTTTATGTGGTTGCTACTTTTTTTCATTGGCTACACTACCGCCTACCCAAAACATCAAAGTCCACTCATTCTTAAAGAAGCGCTTTTGGTAGGCTTTTTCTTGGGCGGCTTAGTGGTCTTAGGATCACTGCAAGGATGGTGGCTACAACCGCTTTTAGAAATGATGAGTCCAACAGCAGTGTTTTACGGCAGCCTTGCGCTAACCGCTATTACTGATAATGCTGCCCTTACTTATTTAGGCTCTTTAGTAACAGGCACCACTCCAGAATTTAAGTTAGCTTTAGTAGGTGGTGCTGTTGCTGGTGGAGGATTAACCGTCATTGCTAACGCTCCTAATCCAGCGGGCGTTGCCATTTTGCGCCCCTATTTTCCTAACGCCACAGTTTCAGCGCTATACCTTTTAATAGCCGCTATACCGCCTACTTTGGTGGCAATTCTGGCTTACCGCCTACTCTAAGCCGATATCCCGTAAAATCTCTGCTTCGCCCCCAGCTATAAACCTGAGAACGGCATATGAAAAAGCTTTACATCAAAACCTTTGGCTGTCAGATGAACGAGTATGACTCGGGAAAAATGGCTGACCTCTTGCATGCCAATGAGGGCATGGTCATGACAGATACTCCAGAAGATGCGGATGTCGTTCTACTCAATACTTGCTCGATTCGAGAAAAAGCAGAAGACAAAGTCTTCTCTGATCTTGGGCGCTTGCGTGAACTCAAAAAATCAAAGCCTGACTTACTGATTGGTGTTGGGGGCTGCGTAGCGAGTCAAGAAGGTCAGCAAATTGTGAGTCGCGCACCTTATGTCGATGTCGTCTTTGGTCCGCAAACGTTGCATCGTCTCTCTGACTTACTTGCAAAACGTCGTCAAACAGGTATCTCACAAGTAGATATCTCTTTTCCAGAAATAGAAAAGTTTGACCATCTTCCAGCATCGCGCCAAACCCGCGGCTCAGCATATGTTTCCATCATGGAAGGTTGCTCAAAATACTGTAGCTATTGCGTTGTTCCATATACCCGTGGCGAAGAAGTATCGCGCCCCTTTGATGATGTCTTAACCGAAGTGGCTGGGCTAGCCAGTCAGGGTGTTAAGGAAATTGTGCTCTTAGGTCAGAACGTCAATGCGTACTTGGGAAAGATGGGGGGCTCCGATGAGCTTGCGGACTTTGCCTTACTCATCGAGTACATTGCAGAAATTCCAGGGGTAGAGCGCATCCGCTTTACAACCAGCCATCCAAAAGAATTTACGCAACGCTTAATTGATGTCTATGCAAAAGTACCAAAACTCGTAAGTCATTTGCACTTACCGGTTCAACACGGCTCTGACTCGATGCTATCTGCGATGAAGCGAGGCTACACTGCCCTTGAGTACAAGAGCATCATTCGTAAAATGCGTGCAGTACGACCCGATCTCACCTTATCGAGTGACTTTATTGTTGGCTTTCCTGGTGAAACTGAAGCCGATTTTGAAAAGTTGCTCAAGATGGTAGAAGATCTTCAGTTTGATAACAGCTTCTGCTTTATTTTTAGTCCGCGTCCTGGTACTCCTGCGGCTAATCTCAAAGATGACACACCTTATGAAGTGAAGCTGAAACGTTTACAAACTTTATTAGCCTTACTTGAAGGTCAAGCCAATCAAATTAGCCAAAAAATGTTGGGCAATATCGAGAAAGTGTTAGTCGAAGGCTTAGCAAAGGATGGCGTCAACCTCCAAGGTCGCTGTGCGAATAATCGAGTGATTCATTTCATGGCGGGTGACCAAGATCTAGATACACTCATTGGTAGCATGGTCGATATTGAAGTTACCGAAGTCCTCAACTACACCTTAAGGGGTGAGCTTGTGAAAGCCGATGCCATCTCCATCTAAATCCAAACTCATTATTGAGCTTCAGTACGCTAGTCCTGCAATCGAAGCCACACTGACTTCTCAAGTGTCTGATAGCCTGATCAAAAAATGGGTTAAAGCGGCTAGCGCTCTTAGCGGACAACTCACATTGCGTTTTGTGAATGCCGCTGAAGGCAAAAAATTGAACTTTGCATTTCGGAAAAAAGATAAAGCAACCAATGTTTTAACGTTTCCTTATGAGCTCTCAAAATCGACTGTGTCTGCCGATATTATTTTTTGCTTACCAGTCCTTCAGAAAGAAGCTAAAGAGCAAGGAAAAACACTCAAAGCACATCTTGCTCATTTAATTGTGCACGGCTGTCTTCACGCCCAAGCGTACGATCATGAAACAAAGAAGGATGCCCAAAAGATGGAGGCATTAGAAGTGCAAATTCTCAAAAAATTAGGCTTTTCTAATCCCTATGGAGATAGCTAGGCCTCTTTTATATGCCCAATTGAAAAATTGACATATTTCTACGCTATTCTTGCTATATGCCTGACCCCACTAAATCCTTGTTAGATCGCTTAGCCGATTTTTTAACCCCACAGCCCATTAGTCCGAGCGAGCGCCGACAAGAGCTCATAGAAACTCTTCGTGAAGCCCAATCCGAAGGTTTAATCGATGCAGATGCCCTATCAATGATTGAGGGCGTATTTCAGGTAGGGCAACTTTGTGCGCGGGACATCCTAGTGCCCAGAGCCCAAATCGATTGGATTGATATCAATCGTAGCCTTAGTGAAATTATTCAAAGTGTCATTCAAGCAGCTCACTCACGCTTTCCTGTTTATGAAGGCAGCAAAGACAATGTGATTGGCATCTTATTAGCCAAAGATCTATTGCGGCATGCCACTGAAAAAGACTT
>CANIMS010000028.1 GCA_947468785.1 Betaproteobacteria bacterium | reverse complement strand
TGTATATCACGCTAAGCGTTGGAGTGAGATGCTAGGTGGTGCACAGATATATTTAAAGCGCGAAGACTTAAATCATACGGGCGCTCATAAGATCAACAATGTGATTGGCCAGGCAATGCTTGCCAAACGTATGGGCAAGCCTCGCATCATTGCTGAAACGGGAGCAGGTCAGCACGGCGTTGCAACAGCAACGATTTGTGCGCGCTTTGGATTAGATTGCACGGTATATCAAGGCTCAGTGGATGTAGCGCGACAGGCTCAAAACGTTTTTCGCATGAAGTTACTGGGCGCCAAGGTAGTGCCTGTGGAATCTGGCACAAAAACTTTAAAAGATGCTCTCAATGAGGCGATGCGTGATTGGGTTACCAATGTTGAAAATACTTTCTACATTATTGGTACTGTAGCGGGACCCCATCCTTACCCAATGATGGTGCGAGATTTTCAGAGTGTGATTGGTGAAGAATGCAAGGTGCAGATGCCTGAAATGACCGGTCGTCAACCAGACTATGTATTGGCCTGTGTAGGTGGTGGCTCTAATGCGATGGGTATCTTTTATCCCTACATTGATTTTCCAGAGGTCAAGCTTGTTGGTGTTGAAGCAGCAGGCCATGGACTTGGTAGTGGATTGCATTCGGCAGCATTGTGCGTTGGCAAGCCAGGCGTACTCCATGGCAACCGTACTTATTTATTGCAGGATGAGAATGGCCAGATTTCTGAAACGCATTCTGTATCTGCAGGGATGGATTACCCAGGAGTGGGTCCAGAGCATGCATGGTTAAAGGACTCAGGTCGTGCTGACTATGTTGCCATTACCGATGAAGAAGCCCTGAAAGCCTTTCATGATTGCTGTCAAATCGAAGGCATCATCCCAGCTCTCGAGTCTTCTCATGCCATTGCTTATGCATGCAAGCTCGCTAAGACTTTGCCAAAAGATAAGACGATCCTAGTAAACCTCTCTGGCCGTGGCGATAAAGACATGCATACCGTTGCTTTGGCTACCGGTTCAGAAGGTTAGTCATAGAAAAGAACAAGAAGAACAAAATAGAAGAATAAGAAATCCTTATGTCAAAAATTGCGACTCTCTTTCAGGAGTTAAAAGCTTCTGGAAAAAAAGGGCTGATCCCCTTTATTACTGCTGGTGATCCAGACCCTAAATTAACGGTTGAGTTAATGCATGCATTAGTGCGGGGCGGCTCAAATGTCATCGAGTTGGGAGTACCTTTTTCCGACCCGATGGCGGATGGTCCTGTCATTCAAAGATCATCTGAGCGTGCATTAACTCAAGGTGTAACTTTGCATGGTTGCTTGGAGATGGTGCGAGAGTTTCGTAAACAGGATGCAACTACGCCAGTAGTGTTGATGGGGTATGCAAATCCGGTTGAGCAAATGGGTGCAGAACGTTTTGCTACGGAAGCTAAAGCAGCTGGTGTCGATGGCGTACTGGTTGTTGACTATCCGCCAGAAGAGTGTGTGGATTTTGCTGCACGGATGCGCGTAGCAGGTATTGACCCGATTTTCTTATTGGCACCTACTTCATCCCATGAGCGCATTAAAGAGGCTGCCAAAATAGCTTCTGGTTATATCTATTATGTTTCCATGCGAGGAGTGACTGGCGCATCCCATCTCAATACCCAAGATGTGGCGAGCATCATTCCTAAGATTCGGGAAGAAACTGCTATCCCTATTGCTGTTGGGTTTGGTATTAGTGATGCAGCCAGCGCTAAAGCCGTATCAGCCAGCGCTGATGCAGTGGTGATCGGCAGCAGAATTATTCGCCTTTTAGAGGATGCGCCCCCAGGCCAGGCAGTACAATCACTGGAAACCTTTATTCGTGAAATTCGCGACGCCTTAGATAGCTAAATACTCATGAGCTGGATTGATAAGTTACTTCCTCCCCAAATTCAACATACGGATCCGATTAATCGTAAATCCGTTCCGGAAGGATTGTGGGTAAAGTGTCCAGACTGTGCAACGGTTCTTTACAGTACCGATCTTGAGGCCAATCTTTCTGTTTGTCCAAAATGCAGTCACCATATGCGCATTGGTGCTCGGCAGCGATTAGATAGCCTCTTAGATGAGAAGGGGCGCTATGAAATCGGTGCTGATATTTATCCTGTAGATCCTTTGAAGTTCAAAGACTCAAAAAAATATCCTGATCGTATTAAAGAAGCAAATGATGCTTCAGGTGAGTCTGAAGCATTGATTACGATGGGTGGAAAAATTGAAGGCAATCCCGTTGTAGCAGCTTGTTTTGAATTTCAATACATGGGTGGCTCAATGGGTTCTGTGGTCGGCGAGCGTTTTGCACGCGGTGCACAAGAAGCGCTTGATAAGAAATGCCCCTTTATCTGCATCACTGCAACGGGCGGTGCGCGTATGCAAGAGTCTCTGTTATCCCTGTTTCAGATGGCAAAGACCAATTCCATGTTGACCTTGCTATCTAAAAAAGGCCTGCCTTACATTAGCGTATTGACAGACCCAACAATGGGCGGTATTTCTGCTAGCTTTGCTTTTATGGGCGATGTAGTGATGGCCGAGCCAAAAGCATTGATTGGTTTTGCAGGACCGCGCGTGATTGAACAGACGGTTCGCGAAAAGTTGCCTGAAGGTTTTCAACGCTCTGAGTTTTTGATGCAAAAGGGTGGGATTGACATGATTGTCGATCGTCGTCAGATGCGTGCTGAGATTGCTCGCTTGCTAGCCTTGTTACAAAAACATCCAGAACCTGCGATCGCGGGTAGCGCAGCTGTTTAAGCGCTTGACTACAGCACACCAAGCCCCCATTTTATTTGCTAGCCTCGATGCGTGGCTAAGTCATCTTGAGTCCGCTCACCCAGTAGGCATTGATATGGGTTTAGCGCGCATTAATCGCGTTAAAGAAGCCCTTGGTTTGCATTTTGATTGTCCGGTGATTACGGTAGCTGGCACCAATGGAAAAGGCTCTACTTGCGCCTATCTTGAGAGTATTTTGCTCGCCTCTGGTTATCGAGTGGGTTGCCACACCTCACCACATTTACTCAAATTTAATGAGCGTGCCCATATCAATGGTATTGATGTAAATGATGATCTTTTACTAAAACATTTTGCTGCGGTAGAGAATGCTCGAGTGAGTTTGGAAGATGCACCAACTCTGACGTATTTTGAATTCACCACCTTAGCCATCATGCATTTGTTTTCTCAATCTCAATTAGATGCAGTGGTCTTAGAGGTTGGCATGGGTGGACGCTTAGATGCTGTCAATATTGTTGATGCTGATTGCGCCATTGTGACGAGTATTGATATTGATCATGCCGATTTTTTAGGGGGAACTCGAGAGGCCATTGCACGTGAAAAGGCAGGCATCTTTCGCCCAGGACGTATTGCAGTGTGTGGCGACCCAGTGCCACCTCAGACTCTCATAGACTACGCTGAAGAATTGGGCTGTGACCTCTGGCTGCAAGGCCGTGATTACAACTTTCAAGGCGATAAACAGCAGTGGGGTTGGGCTGGTCGTCAAAAGCGTTTTAGCGGCCTCGGATATCCAGCGCTGAGAGGCGCTAATCAAATTTTGAATGCTTCTGCTGTGATCGCTGCCTTGATGGCATTGCATCAACGCTTGCCAGTCAGCGCGCAAGATATTCGTAATGGTTTCGCCTTAGTCGAGCTTCCAGGACGTTTTCAGGTTCTGCCCGGGCAGCCTGTAGTTGTCCTGGATGTAGCCCACAATCCTCATGCTGCCGCTACCTTAGGCCAGGGCTTAGAGAGGATGGGGTATCACCCCTATACCTATGCTATTTTTGGCGCCATGGCTGATAAAGATATTGATGGAGTCATCAAACCCTTATTGGACATTGTCGATTTTTGGTTTTGCACTGATTTACCCACAAAAAGGGCTGCTAGCGCCCAAGATCTTGCTGCCAGGCTTGAGCTATTGGGCGTTCAGCCTAAAAATGGGGCAGATGGCGGAATTGAGTGCTTCCCAGATCCTGCTGCAGCGTATCAAAAAGCGCTATCTCAGGCGGGTGAGGGTGATAGAATTGTGATCTTCGGATCCTTCTATACTGTTGCAGGCGTAATGGCTTATCGAAACAACCAGGCGCATTGATCCATGATTCGTTTACCGAAGCTTTTTAAGCGAAAAAGACAGGCTGATGACCTTGATTTAGGTTCAGTTAGGGGTCGGCGCACCACCAAGAATCCCGCACCACGCAGTTTTCAACGCGCAGCAGAAGCTGAAGAGCTCGCTTTAACTGAAGATCCAGAGCAACAGCGTGCCCGACATCGCCTCATTGGCGCCGCAGTTTTAGTGCTCATCGCCGTTGTCGGTTTGCCACGTATTTTGGACAATAAACCCAAGTCGGTTACAAACGATATTGCTGTCAATATTGTTACGAGTTTGCCAATCCCATCTGTTGACACCAAGCCTACTGAAAAACCAAAGGCTGAAGTTTCTTCTGATTCATCCTCAAAAGAAGCGGTGAATGAAACAAAAGCAGACCCTAAGCCAGAAGTTAAGGCTGAAGCAAAGACCGAAACTAAAGCAGCTAACCCAGCTCCGTCTAAATCCGGTGTTTTAGGCTTAGGCTCTGGCGAAGAGGTGGTGGGTGCTCCCGCTAATACAACTGCTAACCCGGCTTTGAATGGCTCTGGAAAGTTTGTTATTCAAATCGGTGCCTTTGCTTCGGAAGAGCGGGCTAAGGGATGGATTGCGAAACTAAAAGAGCAAAAAATTCCGAATTATGTTTTGAACAAAAACAGTCCAGATGGCACAAAGCTATACGTTCTTCGTGCCGGTCCTTATGCCGATAAAGAGGCCGCTGAAGCGGCTGAGAAAAAAATCAAGGCGATGGGTCTTACACCAAGACTTGTCGAAACTGGTAAACAGTAATGGAATACTTATCCACCCTCAAATTTACAACGGTGGATTATTTCACCCTAGTAGTGCTGCTGGTGTCTGCCTTAATTGGAATATCGCGCGGTTTATTTAAAGAGGTTCTCGCTTTAGCCTCTTGGGTTGTAGCTGCGTGGGTTGCCTATCACTATAGTTATTACCTATCTACTGAGTGGCTCTCCACTTTTCATTTGGATGAGTTATTAAGTCTCGGAATTAGCTTCTTAATTCTGTTTGTGTTGACTCTAGTCGCTTGCGGGCTCTTTGGTGGCGTAATACAAAAAATCATCCTGTCAGCTGGCTTAAGTTTGACGGATCGTTTTTTGGGCTTAATTTTTGGTTTAATGCGCGGCGGATTGATTGTTGTTGTTCTAGCAACCTTAGCTGCATTAACTCCGATACCTCAAAGTGTCGCGTGGCAAAAAGCAATCACTCGGCCAGCTATTGATATGGCTACAGGTTTAATTAAAAGTTGGTTACCACCAGATTGGGCAAAACAATTAGGCGATGCTATGCCGAAAGTAACCCCAAGTATTACACCTAAATTAACGATAGGGATCTAGATATATGTGCGGCGTCGTAGGAACAGTTTCCCACTCCCCAGTTAATCAGCTTCTCTATGATGCCTTGTTGCTATTGCAACATCGCGGTCAAGATGCTGCAGGCATTGCCACCATGAACGGCAATTCATTCACCATGCACAAGGCTAATGGACTTGTTCGCGATGTGTTCAGAACACGCAACATGCGCAGCCTAGTTGGTAACGCTGGCATTGGTCAAGTGCGTTACCCAACAGCAGGCTCAGCAAGCAGTGAAGAAGAGGCTCAACCGTTTTACGTGAGCGCTCCCTATGGAATTATTTTGGCCCATAACGGCAATTTGACAAATGCACCGAGCCTACGAGTTGAGATGGCATACCGTGATCGCCGTCATATCAATACCAGTTCGGATACTGAAGTTTTGTTAAATGTATTGGCTGATGAACTGCAAAAAGAAACAAATAGTGCTGCCTTAGATGAGGGCGCGATGTTTAATGCGGTTACTGGCGTAACACAGCGGGTTAAGGGCTCTTATGCGGTAGTTTCTTTAATCGCAGGCTATGGCTTGCTCGCTTTCCGGGATCCTTTTGGTATTCGTCCTTTATGTATTGGTCGAATTGATACTGCCAAAGGTCCTGAGTGGATGATTGCTTCTGAATCAGTGGCTCTTGAAGGCCTAGGCTTTACTTTTGTCCGTGATGTTAATCCGGGTGAGGCCATTTATATTGATTTGGATGGCAATTTTTACACTCGTCAGTGCGTTCCTAATGCGGTTCTCACCCCTTGTATTTTTGAATACGTTTATATGGCTCGCCCAGACTCAACGATCGATGGCGTGATTGTTTATAACGTCCGCATGCGTATGGGCGATTACCTTGCTGAAAAGATTCGCAAGGAAACTCAGGTAGGTGAGATTGATGTAGTGATGCCGATCCCTGACTCAAGTCGTCCGGCAGCAATGCAGGTAGCTAAGCGTCTAGGTGTTGATTACCGTGAAGGCTTTTTCAAAAATCGCTACATCGGTAGAACCTTCATCATGCCTGGTCAAGCTGTGCGCAAGAAATCAGTTCGTCAAAAACTCAACGCAATGGGCGTGGAGTTCAAAGACAAAACTGTTTTAATTGTGGATGACTCGATCGTTCGCGGAACGACTTCATTTGAGATTGTGCAAATGGCCCGTGAGTCAGGTGCAAAGAAGGTAATCTTCGCATCTGCTGCACCCCCAGTTCGCTTTCCGAATGTATATGGTATTGATATGCCTACTCGTAGCGAGTTGGTTGCCTATGGCCGCACTGATGAAGAGATTAATAAGCTGATTGGAGCAGATCAGTTAATCTATCAAGATGTGGAAGATATGAAGCAGGCAGTGAGAGATATCAATCCTGCGATTCAGAACTTTGAAGCCTCTTGTTTTGATGGCAACTACGTCACTGGAGACATCACAGAATCCTATCTAGATGCTTTAGAGGCTGCCAGAAATACTTCCGCAGCAAAAGCTGACCGCCAGCGTGATTCTAGTGATTTTGCTACCTCACAGCTGCATCTGCATCTTGCTACTGAAGACTAAAAACGACAGGGATTTGTCTTAAGAAAGGCAAATCTGCGATTCAATGTCAAAATAGCGATATGAAGAGCAAAACTATCCGCAAAAAACCTGATTTTTCAAAGCTAGCGCCTGAGACCATTGCGGTCCGTGCCGGCACACGTCGTACGAGTGAATATCAAGAGCACTCTGAAGCCTTATTTCTGACATCCAGTTTTTGTTTTGATAGTGCAGAACTCGCTGAAGAAGGCTTTGCTCATGCGGACAAAGGATTTATCTATTCTCGTTTTACTAATCCTACAGTCAGCATGTTTCAGGATCGTTTGGCTGCTTTAGAGGGTGGTGAAGCTTGTATTGCAACTTCTTCAGGCATGTCAGCCATTCTCACAATGGCGATGGCTCATTTGCAAGCGGGCGACCATGTTATTTGCTCACGCTCGGTATTTGGCGCAACCATACAATTGTTCACCAATATCCTGGGTCGTTTTGGGATTACAACAAGCTATGCTGACTTGTCAGATCTCAAGTCATGGCAAGCAGCAGTTCAGCCTAATACAAAACTGTTTTATTTAGAGACGCCATCTAATCCATTGACTGAAATTGCAGATATTAGGGCGATTTCTAAGATTGCTAAAAAAGCGGGTGCTTTGTTTGCGGTCGATAATTGCTTTTGTACTCCAGCATTACAAAAGCCCTTAGCTCTTGGCGCGGATGTAGTCATTCATTCGGCTACTAAATACTTAGATGGTCAAGGTAGGGTAGTTGGGGGCGCGATTGTTGGAAGCAAAGATTTTGTGATGGGGAAAGTATTTCCTTATGTGCGCACCGCGGGCCCAACCCTTTCTGCTTTTAATGCTTGGATTTTTCTCAAGGGGCTTGAGACGCTTGAATTGCGGATGAAGCAGCAGAGTCAGAATGCGCTGGCATTGGCGCAATGGCTTGAAAAGCAAGCAGGAGTCGTGCGCGTTTACCATCCCGGTCTGAAATCCCATCCTCAGCATGCGCTAGCTAAGCGCCAGCAAAAAGAGGGCGGTGCGATTCTGTCTTTTGAATTGAAGGGTGGCAAGAAGGCTGCATTTAAACTGATTAATCAAACCAAGATTTGCTCCATTACAGCTAACTTGGGTGATACGCGTACAACCATTACCAACCCTGCGACCACAACCCATTGTCGAGTAAGCCCTGAGGCGCGCAAAGCAGCAGGAGTAAGCGATGGCTTAGTGCGAATAGCAGTTGGCCTTGAGAATATTGATGATCTTAAGAATGATCTCATCGGTGGACTCAAAAAATAATCAAGTCCATCAAAGTAAGCCCATGGGTTTTGCTGATGCTACTCAGTTTTGGAATCAACGCTTTGATAAGGAAGAATTCATTTTTGGTAAAGAGCCAAATGAATATCTTGTCGAGCAAGCCACAAAGTATTTAACTCCCCAGCAAAAGGTACTGTGTATTGCGGATGGCGAGGGGCGCAATGGCGTCTGGCTAGCAAAGCAAGGCATGAAGGTAGTTGGCTTTGATGCATCTGATATCGCCCTGGCTAAAGCAAAGCAGTTTGCTAAAGATAATCAAGTCGTGGTGGATTACTCATTCTCAGACACGGATAGTTTTCATTGGCACATCAATGCTTACGACGCCGTCATTGGAATCTTTATTCAGTTTGCCGATCCAGCAATGCGATCTAGGATTTTTAAGCAAGTTCATCAAACTTTGAAGCCAGGCGGTATCTTTATCCTTCAAGGTTATACCCCTAAACAGTTGGAATATAAAACAGGGGGCCCATCTTTGATTGAACATCTGTATACAGAGGACATGATTAGAGATCTGGCTAATGAATTTAAGATCCTAGATCTTTCGGTCTATGAAAAAGAGCTATCAGAGGGCGCTCGACATACTGGCATGTCAGCACTATTAGGCTTAGTTGCTAAGAAGTAAATAAACGCGGATCATTGATTAGTCGAAGTGGCATGATATGAATCTTCGAGCTATCTAACTCTAAGTTTGTTAGGTTACCGATTTTCAGTGATAAGCGCTTCACCTCAGCTGCAGAAGCTTGCCATGTAATAGTGTGTTTGCCATCATGTAACTGAAGTTGAATGACAGCCACTTGACCTAGTGTGCTGATTTGGGTGACTTTCGCAATAATGCTGGTATTGCTAGCTTGCTCATTGATACTGAGTCCATCAGCTGGTATGACCCAGGCTACTGGGGTATTAGGTGGAATCTTACCCTTATCAAGAACCTGAAAAACATGCTCGCTATTATTCCAGCGAAGTTCGCCTGAATTAAATACGCCTTCAAACATGTTGTTAATGCCAACTAGTTCGGCAACTCGAGCGTTTCTCGGTTTTTGGAAGAGTACTTGGGGTGCTGCAGTTTGCAAGCTAAAGCCTTGATCGATGACGGTGATTCGATCCGCTAGTAAGTCTGCTTCATGCAGATCATGAGTTACCAGAAGAATGGGTATGTGAAGATCTCTGCGCAAATCAGCCAGTGTCTTGTAAAGGCTTTGTCGCGTAGGTGTATCGATCGCTGAAAATGGCTCATCGAGCAATAAAATTTTAGGCTGTCTAGCTAGGGCTCTTGCAAGTGCTACGCGTTGCTGCTGTCCTCCAGAGAGTTGATGGGGCAAGCGATTAGCGAGCTCTGCGATTCCCATTCGATCTAGCCACTCTTGTGCCAAAGACCTGCGTTCTTGTTTTGCAAGTGCAGAGTTTTGCAGGGGAATGAGGACATTTTCAATTGCAGAAAGATGTGGAAATAGGGCGTATTGCTGAAACAGAAACCCACAGGAGCGGCTCGCAGGTGGCAGATTGATGTGAATGCCGGAGACATCATCCGCTTCAAACCAAATCTCGTCATCGCATTGGATCCTGCCAGTTTTTGCTTGGCTCAGGCCAGCAATCGTTCTGAGCGTACTCGTCTTGCCACTACCGGAAGGTCCAACGAGAGCATGAAGTTGGCCAGCCTCGCATTCTAGGTGAATTTGCAAAGGGTTTGGTAGTGCTTGGCTGATCTTAAGCTTCAGCATTTGCTTGACCTCTACGGTGGTGGGGACTTCTACCAAAAACACCATATGAAACTGCGATTGCAACTAATGAGATGCCTAGTAATAACAAGGCTAAAGCGCCTGCACCAGAAGTATCAAAACTTTGTACCTTGTCATAGATGGCAATAGAGACTGTTTTGGTTTCACCGGGTATGGCACCACCCACCATCAAAATGACACCGAACTCACCAAGAGTATGCGCAAACGTTAAGACTGCAGCGCTAGTAATGCCTCTCCAAGCTAATGGAAGCTCAATTAAACGAAAGATCTGCCAATTGCTAAGGCCGCTCACTTGAGCAGCCTCGCGAATTTCTGGATTGATAGATTCAAAGGCACGTTGAATCGGTTGTATAGCAAATGGCAAGTTCACTATCAATGAAGCAATCAGGATTCCAGTGAAGGAAAAAACCAAAGGGATTCCAAAAATGCTTTTGCCGCCTAAACCAATCAGCAGGTAGTAACCCAAGACTGTCGGGGGTAGCACCAGGGGGAGCGCGAGGGCAGCCTCAACCCAAGGCCTCCCTCTGTCTAAGCGAATCAACTTGTGGGCTGCCCAAACCCCAAAGGGGATGATCAGCACCAATGTCCAGGCTGCTAGCTTTAAAGATAGAAGGATTGCGTCGATATCCATGGATTTGATTGTATTGCTTAGCAATATAGGGTAACCCACTATATCCGATAGTCCCAAAAGAGATTCAAATGTATGCGTATATATGCATACATTGAGACTGGCCTAAAAAAGTGAAATCCCGCGTTCAAAAAGCAACACAATCCTTATCTCCTAAGCAGATGGAGAAAGTCTTTTCTAAGGTTGCTGAGTATTTCAGCGTACTTTCTGAGCCCTCACGCTTACGGATTATGTATGCCGTATGCAGTGGAGAGAAATCCGTTTCTGAGGTAGTTGAGATGTGTGGGTCTAGTCAGGCCAATGTATCGCGTCATCTCATGGCCCTGCACAAGTCGGGAATCTTGCAAAGACGAAAAGAAGGGGTCACTGTCTATTACTCGATTGCAGATAACGCCACAGTTGAAATGTGCCAGTCAGTCTGCGCAAAGATTGCTGAAAGTATCCATTAAATGTTTGAGTATTTTTTAGTAGAGGTCAAATGACTAAGAAGCAAGTTGAATTGAGCGCCAAGGATATCTCTGCTATAGAGAAGCCTGTCAACAGAGCGCGATTGGTAAAAGCGCCTGAGCATTTTGTTTCTCAGGATTTGATCTCGGACATTAATGCAAATGGTTTAAATGAAACCCGCCGCGGTTTTCTGCGTAAAGGTTTT
>CANIMS010000027.1 GCA_947468785.1 Betaproteobacteria bacterium | reverse complement strand
CTGAGTTTTTGAGCCCAGACTTGAAGTGGGTACCGCTAACGCAATTAGGGCGTTATGGCTTGCCCCAACCAATCAAAGTACTGTTGCAGAAATTGAGTCTAGTTCGCGGTGGCGATCTAAAAAATTCAGTTGTAAATTGACGAGATCTTTTTGAGCCCTAAAGTGTTCGCTGATCCGATTCACAAGATAAACCGAGCGATGTTGACCACCAGTACAGCCAATAGCCACCGTTAGATAACTGCGTCCATCAGCAATATAGTGCGGCAACCACTTGTCGATGAATTGAATAATGTCACCTTCCATACTGATGACTTCTGGAATTTTTTCTAAGAATTCTTTGACAGGCTTGTCATTACCAGTCATTGGGCGCAAGATTTTGTCATAGTGCGGGTTAGGTAAGCAGCGCACATCAAAGACAAGATCGGCCTCACTAGGAACCCCATTTTTAAAGCCAAAGGATTCAAAAACAACGGTGAGCCCAAGAGGTTTATCTTTGAGTAAATCCTGAATCCAGGAGCGCAATGCATGTGCTGGAATATTGCTTGTATCAATGCTATGTGCTTGAGTGCGTAAAGGTTCTAGAAGTTGACGTTCCTTATCAATCGCCTCAATCAGTGTTGCCGATTGTGACTGTTGGGCGTTTGAAGACAGAGGATGGCGCCGTCTTGTTTCTGAAAACCGCTGTACTAATGTATTGGTATTGGCATTTAAAAATACTATCCGCACCTGATGAAGACGCCGTAGATTTTCTAAAATCGATGGGAGATTTTCAATAGATTGACCGCGGCGTGCATCAATTGCAACGGCAACACGCTCACATTTTTCATCTTCAAGAGTAGTAATGAGGTTTTCTAATAAAGAAACTGGCAGATTATCAACGCAGTCGTAACCCGCATCCTCAAAAGCCCTTAAGGCAACTGATTTACCCGAGCCTGAGATTCCGGTAATCAGATTAATTTGCATGATTTAAAGCAGACGCCCCTGTGATTTGGCTGAGTCGGCCTCAACATTCATTTGTAAGCGCTGGCGTTCCATAAATTCTTTTAGAGTATCAATGCCGCGCAATTGCAAAATCGTATTTCGTACAGCTGCTTCGACGAGAACTGCTAAGTTACGACCAGCAGCCACCTGAATCTTGACAGTACGAATCGGCACGCCCAAGACATCGATGTGCTGAGCTTCTAATGGCAGTCTTTCGAATTCGCCATCAGTTCTCCGAACTAATTGAACAATTAGACGCAATTTTAATTTACGACGGACAGCAGTTTCGCCAAAGATAGTACGAATATCTAATAGGCCTAACCCACGCACTTCAAGCAAGTTACGCAAAATAATAGGGCAGCGACCTTCGATATAGTCTGATGCCAATCTTGCAAAGTCAACTGCGTCATCCGCCACCAATCCGTGGCCACGAGAAATGAGTTCTAGACCCAATTCACTTTTACCTAATCCAGATTCCCCTGTAATTAAGACCCCTAAACCCAATATATCCATGAATACACCATGCATGGTGATTTGGGGCGCGCCAACCTTTGTTAAGTAAATGCGCAGATGGTCGATCACCTCAGCAGCAGAGATGCTGGTGGTAAACAGTGCCGTAGATGATCGTTGGCAGAAGAGCTGTAGATCAGGATCAGCAGCTTTTCCATCTGCAACAATGACGCATGGCGGCGTCTTTGAAATTAAGTTAGAAATTTGTTCTTGTTTTTGCTCTGGCTCAAGTGCTGCGTGATAGTCAACCTCTTGCTCGCCAAAGATTTGAATACGACTTGGATGAATCAGATTTAAGTGGCCTACTAAATCTGAGCTGGCCGCTGCTGCCTTAACTGCTTCAGGTGGGAAAGTACGGTCCGCCCCTTCTAGGCCGCCAATCCAAGAAAGCTTTAGATCTGAAACATTGTCATCAAAAATCTGCTGGGCAGTTACTCCATCTAAGAGTAAAGGCTGAGTCATTTTGGCGAACCCCATTGTTGAAGCAAATCACAGACTTTGTTGGGCTCATTAGTGGAAGTTAAAAATTGACGAGCATCAGCATCTGATAAAAGCTGCGCAATTGAAGACAAAATTTCAAGATGTTGTTGAGTCGCTTTTTCTGGAACGAGTAAAAAAATCAAAATAGATACGGGCTCTCCATCAGGCGCGGCAAAGTCAATGGCAGTCTTGAGTCGGATGAAGGCGGCAATAGGTTGCTTAAGGCCCTTAACGCGCCCATGAGGGATAGCAACGCCAGCGCCTAGAGCAGTAGATCCTAAATCTTCACGCGCATTCAGAAAGCTAACTACGGTGTTTGAATCAATACCAACTTGCTTGGAAAATAATTCCCCTGCGACTGCAAATACATCTCCTCTGTTATTGGCAGGGGTATCTAATGCAATGCAGTCGAGGGCAAAAAGATGAGTCAGGGCATTCATGTCAAATGATTATAGGTGTCCTGACACAAGATCTTACTCAAAATGCTTATCGTGATGGTGATCTTGGATCTTTTCTTTGTGTTTTACGACTTGACGCTCGAGTTTGTCGACAACGGAGTCCATCGCGTGGTATAGATCCGCGTTATGTGCTTCAGCGAACAGTTCTTTCCCTTTGAGGTGCAGAGTGATCTCAGCACTTTGGCGCAAATCCTTTTCTTTGGCGTTATCCACAAGCAGAAAGGCTGAGGCGTCAATGACGTGGTCAAAGTGCTTACGAATTTTGGCTAAGCCGGCCTCAAGGTGCGAACGCATGGCAGGGGTAACTTCTAAATGACGGCTATTAATTTTTAAATTCATTAGCAACTCCTTTAATAAGTACGTGCGCATGCTCATGCCTGGGGTGCGCAGCAAGCCCCTGAAATTCTGGAGATATCGCTTTGGAAAGGAAATTCATGAACCTCCAGCGTATCAGCGAATTTGCCGAAAACCAAGAGGGGGATGCACTATTTATTGGACAAAAGGCTGGGAAGCCCGCCCAGCTTACATCCTGAAGTTTTCGCCTAGATAAACCCGACGAACAGCGTCATTTTGAATAATTTGATCAGGTTTGCCTTCAGCCAGAACGCTACCCTCGCTGATGATGTAAGCATGATCGCAGATTCCTAGGGTCTCGCGAACATTGTGGTCAGTGATCAAAACCCCAATTTGGCGGTCACGCAGAAAACGCACAATTCGTTGAATTTCCCCAACGGCAATAGGGTCAACGCCTGCAAAGGGCTCATCTAACAAAATAAATTTTGGTGAAGAAGCAAGCGCTCTAGCAATTTCTACCCTGCGTCTTTCGCCGCCTGACAGAGACAGAGCTGGGTTGTTGCGAAGATGGCTAATTTGCAGTTCGCCTAAGAGTTCATCAAGGCGTTGTGCAATTTCTGGCTTACTTAATCGCTTGCCGCCTTGTACTTGTAGCTCAAGTACTGCTTGAATATTTTCTGCAACATTGAGTTTGCGAAATACCGACGCTTCTTGAGGCAGATAGGAAAGCCCCATCCTTGCCCGTTCATGAATGGGAAGTTGGGTGATATCTGCGCCATCAAGCACGATATTGCCGCCATCTAAGGGGACTAGCCCCACAATCATGTAGAAAGAAGTTGTTTTGCCAGCGCCGTTAGGTCCTAGAAGACCAACAACCTCACCACACTTTACTTGTACGGATACGTCTCGCACAACGGTTCTAGAACCATAACGTTTCTGTAGATGGTGCGCGGAAAGGGTTGGTAGATTATTAGTTTGAGCTAAATCCGTTGTCATTTCGCTAATAGGACTTTTCGTTTTGGGGTAAGGATTGCCCTTGCCACTGGCAGGTCTTCCGGTTTTGCATCTTTCGGAGGTATGACTCGATAGTACTGCTTTATATCATCGTATTCAATTTTCCAACCATAAAGTTGGTCGATCAATTGCATATTTAAAAGGCGCTTGAGCGTGGCATTACCAGTGAGTGTGAGCATTTCTGTTTTCGCATCATAAGTGGCATGGGATCCCAGACCTTGCATGAATTCATTGGCGATTCCTTCACGACGTTGTCTAAAGGTAGCGATTGCTTCAGGTGTCCCTTTAACATCGATGAATTCATAACCTTCAGGATCAATTCGAATTTGACCATCTTCACCGGTGACGACGATGCTGCCTTTGACTAGTATTATTTCTCCATTGAGGTCATAAACTTGGGTCGTGTCATTACCAAAAACTTTTTCTGCTTCAAGAATAATAGGTTTATCTTTATCAGCTTTTTCTGCATAAGCTGGCTGCAATAAATTGATGCCTACTAAGACTAAGCATGACAGAGCAAAGGGTAAATTGATCTTCAAGCTTTGCATCATTGTTGAGCTCCTTGAGGCACGCGCTCAATGCGACCCTTAACTCTGCCCAAAAGCCTCATACTCTGATCAACGTTATTGAACGTTCCTCCCGACGTGGAGTTCATGATGGACATGCCCTGTTCAAGCGTCATAGGCTTGTCAGTTTCAATAATGTCATCATTAATCAACACCTTGAAATAGCTAGAAGCAGCCAGCATTCTGGGGCTTGCCGCTTGAGTTTCTGTAGCCTCTTGTGCAGGACGAAAGATTTGCGCATTGTCATATAAATCCATGATGGTGAGATCGCCATCTAGATGACCGGTATCGGCTTTGACAGTGACTGGTGCCTTATTGATTTGGAAGAGGCGCATGCGAGGCGTCAGAATATCAATTGAAGCATCATCATCATAATGAATGAGTTTTTTTCCAATAACGCGATATTTAGTGCTGCCCAGCTCGTTCAAAGCCGACAAAGTTCCATTCTCAATAGTGTAATCAGGCTCATGTAGTCTTACGCGCTCAACGGTGGATTTTTCTTGCGGCGTATTTTTTTCTACTAAATAAAAAGTCATTAGTGTCAGTAGCCCCATCAGCAGCAGAGGCGTCAAGCCTAGTAGCGTGCGAAAGATTCCTACTTTAATTTTTTGAGCATTCAAAGCCATTGATTACTGACAAGCCTTATTCAAAAGTTCTTCGTAATGGTTTTGGGCTTTGAGTATGAGATCGCATACCTCACGGACTGCACTATTTCCACCTGTATGAGACGTCACAAAATGGGAATACTCTTTTACTGCTTCATGAGCTTGTGCTGGGCAAACACGAAAACCAGCGCTCTTCATCATCGCAAGATCAGGCCAGTCATCGCCCATCACGGCACAATCTTTCGAAGTCATTCCAAAAGATTTGAGTACTTGATCTAAAGCTATTGCTTTATTTTCAACCCCCATATGTACATGTTTAATTCCGAGTTCTTCACAGCGAGCTAAAACCATTTTGGAATGACGTCCAGTGATGATGGCTGTTGGGATACCGGACTGCTCTAATAATTTGATCCCCAGACCATCTTGGATGTCAAAAGCCTTCAAGGATTCCTTGCCATCAGCACCAATCCACACTTGACCATTGGTCAACACACCATCTACATCTAGGACTAGCAACTTGACTTTGCTCGCTCGCTCCCAGGCTTGTGGGTAGGCGGTTGCTGGGTTTGTGATGTGGGTACTAAAAGCGTTCGGCATGACTGAGATCAGTGTCTTTAAATGACTTTGGCAGCAAACAAGTCATGTAGGTTGAGTGCGCCTAAAAGTGCGCCCGAAGCATCGGTTACCACTAACTGATTGATGCGATGTTTTTCCATCATCTCAATTGCCTCTTCAGCAATCAATTCTGGTGGGATGGTACGTGGCTTGGAAGTAGTTGCATCCTTGATCGTGACGCCATCCAGATTACTAGTTTTTTCTAGAAGACGGCGTAGATCACCATCAGTAAAAATTCCCATAACCTTGTTAGCATCGTCTAAGGTAATCACCATGCCCATACGCTTGGAGGTCATTTCTAATAAGGCTTCTTGTAGTGAGGCATTAATTGAAATCTTTGGGGTATCTTCAAGAGGCCGCATCACTTCGCTAACATGCATCAGTTGTTTGCGACCCAGTCTTCCCCCTGGGTGAGAGCGAATGAAATCTTCTGCTTCAAATCCTCTTGCATCTAGTAAGGCAACCGCTAAAGCATCACCCATTGCTAAGCTAGCGGTAGTGCTTGATGTGGGCGCTAAATTGAGTGGGCATGCTTCTTTTTCTACGCTGGTATCCAAGTGTGCATCAGCTAATTTAGCCAAAGCAGATTGTGGTGCGCCTGTAAGGGCAATTAATTTAGCGCCAGTACGTTTAACAATAGGAACAATGGTGAGGAGTTCCTCGGTTTCACCTGAATTAGAAAGGGCTACAAAAACATCATCACGCGTTACCATTCCTAAGTCACCATGGCTCGCTTCGGCAGGGTGTACAAAAAAAGCAGGTGAACCAGTGGAGGCAAATGTGGCAGCAATTTTGCGAGCAATGTGGCCTGATTTACCAATGCCCGATACGACGATACGGCCTTTACAAGCATGCAAGAGATCTACCGCAAGGACAAGGGCATCCGCATTAGCCCCTTCAAGGCGATCACGCATGGTTTGCAGGGCCACAGCCTCAATAGTGAGGGTGTCGCGCGCAAGCTTTAGGGTTCGTTCACGAGTCTTAGCTATCATCGAGTAAGTATATGCCGTCAGTCCTTCAGTTCACTCTCATTCTCTTGGCCTCTGGTGTGGCCGGAGTGCTTATTTTCCGCTATTTTGGCTTACCCCCTATTTTGGGCTATTTGGCGATTGGTGTCTTGATTGGCCCCCATGCTATGGGTTTGGCAAGCGATACAGCCACCGTCAAGTATTTAGCGGAATTTGGGGTGGTTTTCTTGATGTTCTCAATCGGCCTGGAATTTAACCTCCATAAGTTAAGGGCTATGCGGACCATCGTGTTTGGCCTTGGCGGCAGTCAGGTGATCCTGACAATCCTACTGGCGGTACCAGCAGGTTTGCTCATGAATTGGATTTATCCGATTTCTTGGCATGCGGCAATTGCTTTGGGCGGCGCTTTGGCAATGTCCTCGACGGCAATTGTGACTAAGCTGATCTCGGATCGCTCTGAGTTAGAAGCCGAGCATGGACGAAACGTAGTCGGTATTTTGTTATTCCAAGATTTGGCTGTCGTCTTCTTATTGATCTTATTGCCATCACTTGGAAAAAATTCTACCGATTTATTTGTTGCATTAACAACCGCATCTTTCAAGATTGCAATCGCTTTGATCTTGATTTTCTTCATCGGCCAATCTTTGATGAGTCGCTGGTTTAAGTTGGTGGCAAAGTTGCGTTCACAAGAATTATTCATGCTCAACCTCCTGCTAGTTGTTTTGGGTATGGCTGGCTTAACAGAATATTTTGGTCTGTCCTTGGCATTGGGAGCATTTGTGGCAGGCATGTTGATTTCTGAAACACCTTATCGCCATCAAGTGGAAGAAGATGTTAAGCCTTTCCGTGATGTTCTTCTTGGCCTCTTCTTTATTACGATTGGAATGTTGCTCGATTTCAATGTGATTCGAGAACAGTGGGCTTTAGTTTTGTTATTGCTGATAGGGCCACTGATCTTCAAGTTTGGTTTGATTGCTATTCTCTCTCGGGCCTTTGGCTCTAGCTTAGGGGTTTCCATTCGCACGGGTTTATGTTTGGCGCAAGCAGGTGAGTTCGGATTTGTTTTATTAACCCAAATCGATGGTTTAGATTTAATTGATCCGACTCTCAGTCAAGCAGTATTAGCAGCCATGTTGATCTCCATGTTCTGCGCACCCTTTTTGGTGGAATACAGTGATCGTATTGCCATGCGTTTTTCTAGCAATGAGTGGTTACTGCAATCCTTAGCTTTAACACGGGTTGCTGCAAAAAGCGTTCGCAATGAGAATCATGTTTTGATCTGCGGTTTTGGAAGGTCAGGGCAAAGCTTGGCGCGCATGTTGGATCAAGAAAAAATTCCTTACATTGCTTTGGACTTAGATCCAGATCGAGTTAAGGAAGCAGCAGCAGCTGGAGACAATGTGGTGTATGGCGATGCTAGTCGTGAAAATTATTTAAATGCCGCAGGTCTCAATCGCGCCAAGGCAGTAGTCATCACCTATGCAGATACTGCTGGAAGCTTGCGTGTACTAAGGCAGGTAGAGCATTTACGTCCAGGAATGACAGTGCTAGTTCGTACTAGAGATGATGCTGATATTGCCAAATTACAGGCAGCAGGTGCAACAGAAGTTGTGCCCGAACTCATTGAGGGCAGCTTGATGATTGCTTCCCACGTCTTACTCATTATGGGTGTGCCCATGCGTAAGGTGGTTAGAAGAATTACCACTGCTAGAGAAGAACGCTATAGCTTATTGAGGGGTTACTTCCGCGGATCTGCGGACGATGATTTTGGTTCCAACGAATCTTGGAGGCTGCACTCAATTACTTTGCTGCCAAAATCGCAAGCTGTTGGTAAAACCTTAGAAGAGCTCCACTTAGAAAATGAGGGTGTGAGCGTGCAGTCTATTAGACGCAAAGGCCTGAATTCTGATTATGTGAAACTCAATCTATCCCCAGAATTGCGCCTGGAAGCGAATGATATTTTGGTGATCTCAGGAAATTCAGAGGCAACTGATTTAGCTGAAGCTAAATTACTCTGAGATCAAGCCGCTAAAGTCTTCAGGCTTATTTTTTCTTTTTACTTGCGGCAGGTTTGCGCTCTAGTAATGGCGCCAGGTAATGACCAGTAAAGCTTGCTTCATTCTTGGCAACCTCTTCTGGAGTGCCTGTAGCGATAATTTGTCCGCCACCAGCGCCACCTTTTGGCCCAAGGTCAATAATCCAGTCAGCTGTCTTAATCACATCTAAGTTGTGCTCAATGATGACGATGGTATTGCCTTGTTTCTTCAGTGTTTGAATCACGGTAAGTAAAAGTTGAATATCGTGAAAATGCAAACCTGTGGTTGGTTCATCCAAGATATATAAAGTTCTGCCAGTATCGCGCTTGGAAAGTTCAAGCGATAACTTCACTCGTTGTGCTTCGCCACCTGATAAGGTGGTAGCGCTTTGGCCTAGCTTCACATAGCCCAAGCCAACATCTAGCAAAGTCTTGAGTTTTCGTTTGACTACTGGCACTGCTTCAAAGAACTCATGCGCTTGCTCGATGGTCATCGATAGCACTTCATGAATATTTTTACCCTTGTAGCGAATATCTAAGGTTTCGCGGTTATAGCGTTTACCGTGGCAGACATCACAAGGAACATACACATCTGGCAAGAAATGCATTTCTACTTTTAGAACGCCATCGCCTTCGCAAGAATCGCAACGACCGCCTTTGACGTTAAAAGAGAAGCGTCCAGCTTCATAGCCCCGTTCCCGAGAAGCAGGAACTCCAGCAAACAGTTCTCTAATCGGCGTAAAGAGGCCGGTATAAGTTGCTGGGTTTGAACGTGGCGTTCTACCAATCGGTGATTGATCGACGCTAATCACCTTATCAAAGTGCTCTAAGCCCTTCATTGAGTCATGCGCTGCAGGTTCAGCATTAGAGCCATATAAATGCTGTGCTACTGCATGATGCAATGTGTCATTGATCAAAGTCGATTTACCAGAACCCGATACGCCCGTCACACAAGTGAGGAGTCCCACTGGAATCTTAGCGTGAACAGATTGCAAATTATTACCACGCGCGCCAATAATTTCTAAAAAACGATCATTCACTGGAATGCGTTTTTGCGGAACTTCTATCGCTTCACGTCCAGCAAGATAGGCACCAGTTAATGACTTCGGATTCGCTTCCACTTCAGCTGGTGTACCCTCTGCAACAATTTCACCACCATGCACACCAGCGCCTGGGCCGATGTCGATCACCCAATCTGAGGCGCGGATCATATCTTCATCATGCTCGACCACTAAAACACTATTACCTAAGTCGCGGAGATGTTTTAAGGTACCGATCAAGCGATCGTTATCCCGTTGATGCAATCCTATGGATGGTTCATCTAAGACATACATGACGCCTGTTAAACCTGAGCCAATCTGAGAAGCGAGACGAATACGCTGGGCCTCACCACCAGAGAGAGTATCGGCGCTGCGCTCGAGCGAAAGATAGTCCAGTCCAACATCATTCAAAAAGCGTAGACGTGCACTAATTTCTTTCACAATCTTATCGGCAATTTCGCGTTTAGCGCCTTTTAAATCGAGGGCTTCAAAATACTCTTTCGCCTCTTTCAGTGGCAATGCGCTGATTTCATAAATGGCACGAGATTGTTTTTTCTCACCCACTTTTACAAAACGCGCTTCTTTTCGTAAGCGACTACCGTTGCATTCTGGGCAGGTTTGTACATTTTGATAACGCGCAAGTTCCTCGCGAACCGTCATTGAATCTGTTTCGCGATAGCGTCTTTCAAAGTTCGCAACGATACCTTCGAAAGCATGTTCACGAATACTATTTTTGCCACGCTCATTGATATATTCAAATGGTATGGTGACGTCACCAGAGCCCAGCAGAATAAGATCTTGCTGTTTCTTATTGAGGGTTTCAAAAGGTTTTTCTACATCAAAGCCACCGTGCTTAGCTAAGGTTTGAAGTAGTTTGAAATAAAACTGATTGCGACGATCCCAGCCCTTAATGGCGCCAGATGCAAGCGATAAATCGGGGTGTGCAACGATCCGTTTTGGATCAAAGAAGGACTGATGACCTAGCCCATCACAGGAAGGGCAAGCACCCATTGGATTGTTAAAAGAAAATAGGCGTGGCTCTAGTTCTTGTAATGAGTATGAGCAAACGGGGCAAGCAAATTTACTCGAGAAAATCATTTCTTTCCCGGTATCCATATCTACGATCATGGCTTTGCCATCAGCTAAGCGTAATGCGGTCTCAAAAGATTCTGCTAGTCGTTGCTGAATATCAGAACGTACTTTAATGCGATCTACTACAACCTCAATGGAATGTTTATCGTTCTTCTTCAGTGTGGGAAGTTGATCGACTTCAAAAATTTCTGCTTTAGCTACATTTGCTGTACCGCCTCCAGAGCGCACTCTAAAACGTACAAAGCCTTGTGCCTGAAGGTCTTGGAAGAGATCTACAAATTCACCTTTACGTTCGCTTACCACCGGAGCAAGAATCATCAGCTTCGTATCTTCGGGCATCGCCAATACGGTATCGACCATTTGCGAAACGCTTTGGGCCTCTAAAGGCAAATCATGATCTGGGCAATGTGGTGTACCAGCACGCGCAAATAAAAGGCGTAGGTAATCATGTATTTCAGTGACAGTACCTACTGTAGAGCGTGGGTTATGACTGGTGGCTTTTTGTTCAATCGAGATTGCAGGTGACAGACCTTCAATCGTATCGACATCGGGTTTTTCCATTAACTGTAAAAACTGACGAGCATAGGCAGAGAGCGATTCGACATAGCGACGCTGACCTTCCGCATAGAGCGTATCGAAAGCCAAGGAGCTTTTGCCCGACCCTGATAGACCAGTTAAAACAACTAACTTTT
>CANIMS010000026.1 GCA_947468785.1 Betaproteobacteria bacterium | reverse complement strand
GAGAGGCGCTCAGGAATTCTTCCTCCAATTGCGGGATATAACTCTAAAAATGGTTTTGATATTACTCAACCCTACTACGTCAATATTGCCCCGAATCGGGATTTAACAATCATGCCGCGTTATATGAGTCAACGCGGAGTGCAGTTAGGT
Source organism: Betaproteobacteria bacterium (assembly GCA_947468785.1). GTDB lineage: Bacteria > Pseudomonadota > Gammaproteobacteria > Burkholderiales > Burkholderiaceae > Polynucleobacter. The sequence continues at coordinate 11,393 of CANIMS010000026.1, read as the reverse complement.
GCTGGCTATCGCTTTATTGATACCACCTATAACGGCAATGTGATGGGTGATTATTTACCGAGCGATCAAAAAGCAGGCGGAATTAGTCGTTGGCGTTATGACTGGCAACAACGTCAAACTTTGTTGGGATCCCCTATGGGTGGTCCGGGTTCAGTCAACGCATTTATCAATGCCGCTAAAGTTTCAGATAATTTGTATCCAACCGACTTTTCGCAAACGGTGGCAGGTGCAGTGACAAGCCAGTTCCGTCAGGAGGTGGGCGCGGTATCGCAACTGCCCTCAAGATTGAGTAATTGGACCGTCTCTGCTAGAGCGATGACTTTCCAGACGCTGCAACCTAACTTGCCCAGTACGGTCGGAGCGCCATATAACGTTTTGCCTCAGGTAACAGCAATCTATCGTAGTAATTTGGTGCCCCCAGCCTCAGGTACGGATGGTCGCTATATCACTCTGCCTACAGGCCCCACTTCGATGGTATCGACCGATTTCACTCGGTTTTCATACAATATCGCGAGCAGTATTCCGAATACGGCGCCTGGCATATTTAGTCAAGCTGATCGTACGGTAGTGAAAGGTGTTTTAGAGTATCCGACGATTACGCCTGGATACTATATCCGGCCTAAGTTAAGCGTCCAGTCCAATACCTATAGCGCAACTGCGTATCAACCTGGGTATTTGCCAGCCCAAGGCTTCTTAATACCTACCGCTAGTTTAGATACTGGTTTGGCATTCGAAAGAGATGCCTTGGAGATGGGTAGTTTTTTCGGACAGAATATGTTGCTCAGTCTTGAACCGCGTGCCTTATATGTCTATACACCTTACGTGAATCAGGCGAATACTCCATTATTTGATACAGCAGATCAGGGATTTGGTATTGGACAGATTTTTAGTGAGAACACTTTTATTGGTAATGACCGTATTTCTGACAATAATAAATTGACCGCAGGTTTAACTAGTCGAATTACCGAAGCAAATACAGGTGCAGAAAGAGCTGTCATTACTTTAGCGCAGCAACAGCAGTTCTCCCCACAGAAAGTCGGCTTGACTGGAAATATCGCTAGCCCAACAGCCTATTCCGACACCTTGGCAGCTGCCTCTGTTCGATTAATGGGTAATTTCAATGCGGATGTTTTTGGGCAGTACAACACCCAATTAAATCGCTTTGTACAGACAACGGTTGGTGGTAGTTGGCGCCCGACTCCTGGGCGCAGTCTTAATTTTGGTTATCGTAATGTTTGGCAGCCGCCTATTCAAGCAACCCCGTTTAATCCAATTGGAACCACGGCGGCAACTACGACAGATCAATATAATATTTCTGGTCAATGGCCGGTTACAAGGGAGATTTCTTTAGTTGGCCGTTGGGGGTATGATGCGCTTACAACCAAGACTTTGAATACCTTAGTAGCGCTTGAGTATGTCCGTGACTGCATTGTTTTCCGTAGCGCCTATTCTCAATTGCTATTGAATAACAACACGACTACGCAAATCTTGTTTCAAGTTGAGTTCAGAGGTCTTGGTGTCGCGGGAGACAATCCTGTAGATTTGATGAAATTAAACGTTCCTGGTTATTTGCCTACACCTAAACCTTTGCCAGCTTCAACTTATGAGAATTACCAATGATCTTTTGTAAGAAATATCTAAAGCGCTCTATTGCTTGTGCTTTTCTGCTGATCAGTTCAGCATTGGTGAACTCGTCTTTTGCTCAAGATGCTAGCAAGAAAACTGCTCCTAAAGTTTCTGCGCCTGCCCCAGCTCCTGTAGATAATAAGATTCGGAATATTGATGGTGTTGCAGCGGTAGTGAATACAGGTTTCATTACCCGTAAGGAAATTGATGATCGAATTGCTGCTTTGCAAAATCAAGGCATAAAGGTAGCAGATGACGCTGAATTTAGAAAAGCAGTATTAGAGCGTTTGATTGTTGAAAAAATTCAATTACAAAATGCTGAGCAAGAAGGTTTCAGGGTTACCAATAAAGAATTAGACAAAATTATTGGAGATATTGCTGCAAAAAATAAAGCAAGCCTTGCAGAGTTCAAAGCTAAAGTAGTTGCCTCTGGTATGTCATTTGAGCGATATAGAGAAAACTTGCGTGAAGATATCGTTCTTACTCGCTTTCGTGAGCGCGAGGTGGATGGTCGAATTAAGATTTCTGATGCTGAGGTTGACAACTTTATTTCAGAACGTGCGCGTGCCATTACAGGGCAAGGGGTTGCTCCGAGTACTGCGGCACCCGCAGTGAGTGGTGGCCCAGAAGAGATTGCTTTAGCTCAGATCTTTATCCCTGTTGATGCTAGCGCTGGCGTTAGTGCACAGGCAGAAGCAAAGAAGAAAGCGGACGCCCTTTTAGCCTCTGCTAGGGGTGATGTTGACTTTATGCAGCTGGGTGAGTTGGCCGCAAAAGAAAATCCCAAGATTAAGGTTCAGGAGCTTGGTTATCGAACTCCAGATCGCTTGCCGCAATTATTCTATGATGCCGTTCGTAATATAGGCAGCGGTCAAACCGCTAAAGCGGTTGTAAAAAGTCCTGCTGGATTTCACGTCTTAAAAGTATTAGACCGAAGGACGCTAGTAGCCGCAGCGCCTGCACAAGAGGCGCCTCCACCTGAGATTGCTTTAACTCCACCCAAAGCCATCCCGATTACGCAAACCATGTCACGTCACATATTACTTAGGACTCGTACTGGATTTACTGATCAGGATGCTGAAAGACGTTTACAAGGCTATCGTGATCAAGTACGCGCAAAGACTGCTGATTTTGCTGATTTAGCCAAGAAATTCTCGGAAGATGGTTCGGCTGCCAACGGCGGCGAGCTTGGTTGGATGAGTCCAGGCGATTTAGTTCCTGAATTTGAGCAAGCTATGAATCGCCTCCAAATTGGAGAAGTTAGCAATCCAGTCAAATCAGAATTCGGTTGGCATTTAATTCAGGTGATGGAGCGTCGCCAGGGAGAGCTTACTGTTGAAAAGCAGCGACAGTTTGCACGTGCCAATATTCGTGAGCGTAAATACGAGCAGGCATATCAGGATTGGATTCGTGAATTACGCGATAGTGCTACGGTGAAAATTCTTAACTCAGAAGATGCCGCATCTAGCACCCGTTAATCTCGTTATTACGACTGGTGAGCCAGCTGGTATTGGGCCAGAAGTTTCATTAAGCGCTGCTCTTGATTTTTTAGCAGAGCAAGAAGATGCTCAACTGACTTTGCTTGGCGATTCTGATTTATTTTCCATACCCAAGCAAACTAACCCTAGCGTATTAGATCGTCTGAAATTTGAATCTGTCCAGTTGAAAAGCCCCGTTCAAGTGGGAGTGTTAAATACAGATAATGCCGAGTATGTAACTAAGCTATTAGATCTAGCGCTCAAGGGCTGCATTCAAAAGCGCTTTGATGCTATGGTGACTGCGCCTGTGCAAAAAAGCGTGATCAATGATGCTGGCATTAAATTTTCTGGGCACACCGAGTATCTAGCGCAAGCTTGTGGTGTTGAGCAGGTGGTCATGATGCTTTGCGCACCGTTGCCTAAAGGGTTCTTGGGGTTAAAGCAGGTAAGAGATTTACGGGTTGCGCTAGTCACCACCCATATTCCCTTACAGGCAGTATCAGCAACTCTCAATCAAGACCTTATTCTAAAAACCATTCAAATTGTTGCTAAAGATTTGCAAGACCGCTTTGGAATTGCAAAGCCAGTGATCCGCATGGCTGGTTTAAATCCTCATGCAGGTGAAGCTGGGTACTTAGGTCGCGAAGAGATTGAAGTAATTACCCCAGCTATTAAAGTCGCTCAGAATTTAGGGATAGCTATATCTGGCCCTTATCCTGGCGACACCATGTTTGATGCAAGTGTTCTAGAAAAGGTGGATGCATTTATTGCGATGTACCACGATCAGGGTCTTGCGCCCTTTAAGTTTGTTAGCTTTGGTGCCGGTGTAAATGTCACTTTAGGTTTGCCGGTAATTCGTACTTCAGTAGATCACGGTACTGCTTTAGATATCGCAGGTTCTGGTACTGCCGATGCTGGCAGCATGCTTCAAGCTTTGCGCCTAGCTTATCAACTAGCGGTGAACCAGAGAAGACACCTCTCATAATGCATCGTGCGCGTAAACGTTTTGGCCAAAACTTTTTGCAAGATGGCGGAATTATTCATTCCATTGTCTCTTTAATTCAGCCCAGTGATGACATGCATGTAATTGAAATTGGCCCCGGTCTTGGAGCGCTGACGAAACCTTTATTAAGTAATTTAAATCAATTGGATTTATTGGAAATTGATCGTGACTTAGTGGCTTTTTGGAATGAGCAAAATTTAAAAGGACTGAAAGTCATCGAGGGAGATGCTCTGAAATTTGATTTTCTAGAGTGGGCTAAGAATCGATCTGGAAGATCAGGCCTTTGTAAGGTTGTTGGCAATTTACCCTATAACATTTCCTCTCCCTTGTTGTTTCATTTGGTCGGTGCAGCCAATGAGATTGATGAGCAGGTTTTTATGTTGCAGGCTGAGGTAGTGGAGCGTATGGTTGCGCCAGCTGGGAGCTCTGATTTCAGTCGCTTATCGGTGATGTTGCAGGCCCGCTACGATTTAGAGCAGGTGTTAGAAGTTCCCCCCGAGGCTTTTGATCCTCAGCCAAAAGTCAATTCAGCTGTAGTACGGATGATTCCGCGTCAGGATTTTAGTTTGACTGATGCTCAGTGGAACTCTCTTGAGAAAGTCGTTGCAGCAGCGTTTTCTCAGAGAAGAAAAATGCTTCGCACGAATTTACAGTCGTTTAGCGATCGATTGAAATTAACAGAGATAGAGCTAAAGTCCAGAGCTCAGGATATTTCAGTAGATCGCTACATTGAGTGGGCGAAAACCCTGGCTGCTTAATTAGTAGGGCAAGCTTTATTGATATGCACTTGGGTCAATGACCCGCATTTCAGATTCAATCCAACCCTCTACTTCCTGTTGAAGGGCCTCGGCAGATTTTCCGTCTGAGCGAATGACTGGTCCAATAGAGAAGATTACAGTTCCTGGTTTTTTCAGAAAGCTATTTTTGGGCCAAAAGCGTCCTGCATTATGCGCAATAGGAATGACTAATGCACCCGTTGCGCTGGCAAGGCGTGCGCCACCTTTGCGATAGGGTTTATTAGAGCCTATCGGTGTTCTGGTGCCCTCAGGAAAGAGCATGATCCACTTACCCTCGCCAAGGCGTTTTCGCCCTTGACTCGCTACCGATATTGCAGCAGTTTGTTTACTAGCCCGATTGATATGGATCATCTTTAGTAATGCTAAAGCCCAGCCAAAGAACGGTATCCAGAGTAATTCTCGTTTAAATACAAAGCAGAGTTGTTTTGGTAGCAAAGCAATATATGCAATGGTTTCATAGGCAGATTGATGCTTACTCAAAATAACCACGGGCTCATTTAGAACTGATTCCATGTTTTCCATCCCGCGGATTTCATAATGGATGCCACATAGATGTTGGAGTACATAAATCACGACTTTGTTCCAGATGCCAATGAAGCTGTAGCGATTTTCCGGACTCAGAAATGGAAAAGTCAGCATGCATAACACTGACCAGATTGGAGTAAAGATCAGCAGAAATAATGCAAAAAGGCTTGATCGTATAAAGGTCATCGCTTTAAGCCTTATCTTCTAGTACTGCTTGAGCAAAAGCCATGAGGTCAGCATGTATTTTCGTGCCCTCTGGCAGGGCGCCTTTATCGAGAGTCTTTTGGCCTTTGCCGGTGAGAACCAGATGGGGTGTAGCACCAAGCGCAATACCTGCTTCTAAATCCCGTAAAGAATCACCCACAATGGGTATGCCTAGTAATGGCGTGACACTATCTGCTCTTTTGTAACGAAGAGCAATTTCCTTCATCAGTCCCGGAAGGGGTTTACGACAATCACAACCATGAGAATCCGTATGAGGGCAAAAGAAAATACTGTCGATATGGCCACCCATAGGCTTGAGTAATGCATCCATCTTCGCATGCATTGCATGTAAATCATTGATTGTGAAATACCCTCTTGCTAGACCTGATTGATTCGTTGCAATCGCAATTTCATATCCAGCTTGATTGAGTAATGCAATCGCTTCCAAGCTTCCAGGAAGTGGGACCCATTCATCCACAGACTTCACATAATCATCACGATCTTCATTGATCACGCCATCGCGATCAAGAATAATCAGTTTAGAAGAGCTTAGGCTCATGCTAATTTGCCGAGATCGGCAACGAGATTCATTTTCTGGTGAAGTTGTTGCAAGAGTGCTAAGCGATTGTCCCGTAATTGGGTATTCGGATCCATCACCATCACATCTTCAAAGAACTGGTCGATTGGAGAGCTTAAGGCAACAAGCGCCTTGAGAAGCTCTACAAATTGACGTTTTTCGTATGCACTATTGAGCGTTGGAGTCACTGCTTCCAAGGCCTTGAAGAGCGCAGCTTCTGCTGGAATTTGTAATAAATCTTGAACGCATTTTTCTGGAATGGCAGTCGTTGTTTTCTTCAGAATATTGCTAATACGCTTATTGGCTGCTGCTAATTGCGATGCTTGCGCTAAGGCATTGAATTCACGGAGGGCCGCTAAGCGCTCAATCAGATCATTAATCTGCGCAGGTGATTGACTGAGGACAGCATCTATCTCAGCACTGGTAAACGGTTTTCCTGCTACTGCTTGATCGCGTAGATATGTGCGTAAACGATCAATGATGAAGGCATAAATATCAGCAACTTGTGCTTTCTCTTGTACTTCTTTTTGTGGGAACTGGCTGCGAGCGAGTTCAATTAAGGCAGGTAGACTTAAGGAAAGATTTTTTTCAAGAAGTAAACGACAAATGCCTAATGCATGACGACGCAGTGCATAGGGATCTTTATCACCCGTGGGCGCCAAACCTACACCCCAAATACCGACCAAGGTTTCTAGTTTATCGGCAATGGCTAAAATCGTGCCAGTTTGCGTCTGGGGTAATGCATCACCAGCAAAGCGAGGCATATAGTGCTCGCTGCAAGCAGCAGCTACTTCTGCATTTTCTCCATCATGCTTGGCGTAGTAATTTCCCATGATGCCTTGTAGCTCAGGGAATTCGCCAACCATATCAGTGAGCAAGTCAGTTTTTGCAATTTCGGCTGCGCGTTGTGCCAGTTTCTCGTCTGCACCTAATTGTTTCGCTATTCCAGTGGCAATACCTTGAACCCGTTTGGTGCGATCCAATTGATTGCCTAATTGGTTGTGATAAACCACTTTCTCTAAATCCACTACTCGTGATGCTAGAGGACGCTTTTGATCTTGCTTGAAGAAAAACCGTGCATCTGAGAGGCGCGGGCGAACCACACGCTCATTACCAGAGATGATGGCATTAGGTTTAGTGGTTTCAATATTAGAAACAATCAAGAAGCGATTGCGTAATTTGCCCTGAGAATCTGTCAAAGCAAAATATTTTTGATTGGTTTGCATTGTCAAAATCAAGCATTCTTGTGGAACCTCTAAGAACTCTTGATCAAAATGACACTCATAAACCGCAGGCCACTCAACTAAAGACGTTACTTCGTCTAGAAGGCTATCGGGCATCAACACTAAGTCTTCTCCGGCAGCTTTGAGGAGGGCTGCTGCAATTTGAGCGCGACGCTTATCAAAACTCGGAATGACTTTGGCTTTAGCCTCTAGTTCTGCTTCATATTGTTCTGCATGAGCAATCGTTAATAGGCCGGGAGCTAAGAAGCGATGACCCTCAGTCTGATTACTTGCATCGATACCTAGGCTGCTCACATGGAGGATATTCTTGCCATGTAATGCAATGATCCGATGTGCGGGACGAGCGAATTGTACGTCTGCTAGAGCACCATTTTTCTGTTGCACTTGGTAGTGCATCATTTTTGCAATCGGTAATTTATTTAAGGTTTGCTCAAGCGCAGTTTGAGCAGTTTTTTCTAAAGCAGCACCTTTAGCAACAACATTCAGATATAAAGCTTCATTCTTACCTTCGCCTGCTTTTTCTAAGCTAGCCAAATCGATATCGGCATAACCTAGAGATCCTAATTTCTTGAGTAGTGGCGGCGTTGCTTTGCCATCTGCATCAAAAGCAATACTGGTCGGTAATAATTTTTCACGTACTGGGTAATCGGGCGCCTGATTAAGTACATCTGTAATCAATACTGCAAGGCGACGTGGCGTTGCAAAGCCTGTCGCTTTGGATGAATCCGTAGTTAATCCAGCTGACTTTAAAGAAGAGAAGATTCCGTCGCTAAAGGCATCACCAAGACGGCGAAGTGATTTTGGAGGTAGTTCTTCTGTAAAGACTTCAATCAATAAGTTGGCTGATTGAGAAGGAGAATTGGATGTACTCATAAATAGGTATTACTTAGGCTTTGCGATGGCACATTGGGAATCCCAGTTTTTCACGGGACTCGAAATACGCTTGGGCAACTGCGCGCGAGAGATTGCGGATGCGGCCAATATAAGCAGCACGCTCGGTAACAGAGATGGCACCACGTGCGTCCAAAAGGTTGAATGTATGAGCGGCCTTTAAAACCATCTCATAGGCAGGCAAAGCTAAAGGCACCTCCATGAGGCGCTTGGCTTCGCTTTCATAGTTTGTAAAGTTTGCAAATAATAAATCCGTATTTGAGTGTTCGAAGTTATAGCAAGACTGCTCTACTTCATTTTGGTGATAGACATCACCATAAGAAATGCCATCTGCCCAAACAAGATCAAATACATTTGAACAATTTTGGATATACATTGCTAAGCGCTCGATACCGTAGGTAATTTCTCCGAGTACGGGTTTGCAATCTAAGCCGCCAACTTGTTGGAAGTAGGTGAACTGAGTAACTTCCATGCCGTTAAGCCACACTTCCCAGCCTAATCCCCATGCACCTAATGTGGGGTTCTCCCAATCATCTTCAACAAAGCGAACATCATTCTCTTTAAGATCCAGACCCAGAGCAGCAAGCGAACCTAAATAGAGCTCCAGAATATTTTCAGGGGCTGGCTTAAGAACGACTTGATATTGGTAATAGTGTTGTAAGCGATTTGGGTTTTCACCATAGCGACCATCTTTGGGTCTGCGTGATGGTTGAACATAAGCCGCTTTCCAGGGCTCCGGTCCGATAGCTCTCAAGAAGGTCGCAGTGTGCGATGTACCAGCGCCTACCTCAAGGTCGATAGGCTGCAATAGGGCACAACCTTGTTGGTCCCAATAATCTTGAAGTTTGAGAATGATTTGCTGAAAAGTAAGCATGATTAACCTGGCTAAGCCATTGATTTTACATGGCTAGGAGCGCTTAGTCGCTAAAACGGATTAAAAACGTCTATGACGAATCAGGGCCCAGATCAACAGGAAGCAAGAAATGCTCAAAATAGGGAAGTTTCCCCAGCGAACATAGGGCGTTTTACCTATGTGGGCCTGAACTTGGGTACTCAAGTTTGCTTGGGTAAATTCAGGGAGGGATGAGAGCACTTTTCCATCAGGACCGAGTACTGAGGTAATGCCAGTATTCGTTGCTCGTAGAGCGGGAAGCCCTGTCTCTAGTGAGCGTAATTGTGAGAGGCGCAATTGTTGTGATGAAGCCTGCGATTTTCCAAACCAGGCTAAGTTCGTCATATTGATTAGCAAATGAACGGGCTTCTCGCTATTGCCGATGCGAGATGCTAATTCACCCCCGAAGATATCCTCATAACAAATCGTAATGGCTGCATTGACATCCGTTTTTCCTTGGCGAGTAATAGAAAAGGGTGCTTGTTCACTACTGCCTCTAGCAAAGTCACTCATAGGCACACGAAAGGCTTCTACAAACCAACGAAAGCCTGGAGGAATAAATTCTCCAAAGGGCACAAGATGCACCTTATCGAATTGGTAGGGCGCTGTATTCGGTGAAAGGCCAGTAGCGCGATTGGTATATTGCAATCCTGTTTTGCTAGGAACATCACCAATTAATCCTAGCAAGATATTGCTTGCACTGGAGTTCGAAAAATCCTGTAGGTAATTTAATAAACCGGTAGGCAGATTATTTTGCGGCCATGGAAAAGCAGTTTCGGGAATGATGATGAGGTTTGCAGCCTCTTTTTTAATCTCACCAGTATAAAAATCAATTTGTTGGCCAATTGCTTGAGGATTAAATTTAAGGGTTTGTTCAAAGTTACCTTGGATGAGGCGCACAGTGATTGGTTCGCCAAACGGCTTGGTAAAGCTGAAGAGTCCAGCTAATTGAGTAATAACAATGACAGCTGCAATACTGACCAAGCTATAGATGGCATGTTTTTTAATCTGCACTATTTCCCATGAGGTCCAAATGACGAGGAAGGTACAAGCAAGACCACCAAAATAAGGCGCGATCGGTGCAAAGGGCCCGTTTATTTGACTTTCAGCCAAGCCCATCCACGGAAAGCCAGTAAAGATATAGCCACGCAAAAATTCCATAACAACCCAGTCGGCTGCCAAAAATAGGCCAGTGAATCGAGATGACTGAACTAATGAGATCGTGAGTGTGGCAAGCGAAAAATAAATGGCCATATATGCAGAAAGCAAAAAGACTGCCATGCACGATAGCGCTATATTCATACCGCCTACATCATGCAGGCTGATATAAATCCACCACAGACCAATCACAAAGTAGCCTAAGCCAAATGTGAGACCAGAAAGAAATAATTTCTTTACTGAACAAAAATGTTCTTGCTTGAGCCACCACCAAACAATGCTAAGAATGGGGATTTGTATCCAGCCGCCATAAGGCAATTCTGCTGCGCCAGCAAGAATGGCGCCTAATAGCAATAGCACTAAAAAATGGATGCCTTGATGACGACCACGAGAAAACGGATCAATCAAGATGAATCTCAGTCAGCTTTTTTAGAAATTTGACGTGCAAGCAAAATATGTACTTGACGCGGGTCTGCACGTAAGACTTCGAATTCAATTCCATCAATCAACATCAGCTCACCTACTTTAGGAACTCTACCTAGATGTTGAATCACTAAACCAGCAACGGTTTCAATATCATCCTGAGAAAAATGGGTTCCCAAGGTTTTATTAAATTGATCAATTTCTGTAATTCCTTTTACTCGGATATCGCCATTATCGAGAGCGATCAGGTTATCAGCCTCTTCATCAATGTCATGCTCATCCTCAATATCCCCAACGATTTGCTCAAGGACATCCTCAATTGTGATGATGCCGGCTACGCCGCTGTATTCATCCACCACAATTGCTAAGTGATTACGGTTATCTTTAAAGTCGCGCAATAAAACACTGAGTCGTTTTGATTCAGGAATAAATACTGCTGGTCTTAGCCAATCTCGCACTTGAAAGTCTTTTTCAGTGGCATGTCGCAATAGATCTTTGGCTAATAAGATGCCAATCACATTGTCTTTGCTGCCTTCATAAACAGGAAAGCGCGAGTGAGCTGCCTGAATGACACT
>CANIMS010000025.1 GCA_947468785.1 Betaproteobacteria bacterium | reverse complement strand
CGTGAAGAGTATGAAGCCCTGAGCGTAGGTGACTGGGACGATGCATCCCATCATCGCTTAGATGAGGTTCAGTCTCAGCTTGAGGCACTCAGCGGCTGGAATTGGGAGCAGCGCGTATACGAAACGCTCGATCGTTTACACCTAGAAGCCGATGTCAAAATTAGCACTCTATCTGGTGGAACTAAAAAGCGAGTGGCTTTGGCGCGCGCTCTGGTAGAGATGCCCGATGTACTGTTGCTCGATGAGCCAACGAATCACCTTGATTTAGATTCAATCGCTTGGCTAGAGGAGCTTCTAAAGGAATACCAGGGCTCTGTCATATTGATTACCCATGATCGCGCCTTCTTAGATAATGTTTGCACTCAGATTGTCGAGTTAGACCGTGGCATCTTGCGCTCTTACCCTGGAAACTTCTCGGCTTATGAAGTGCTTAAGGATCAAGAGCTCAATTCAGAATCTTTAGCCAATGCCAGGGCTGATAAATTATTAGCCCAGGAAGAGGTGTGGATTCGTAAAGGGGTAGAAGCTCGTCGAACTCGTAGCGTTGCCCGCATTGCCCGCTTAGAAAATTTACGCACTAGCCGTGCACAACGCAGAGATGCAATCGGTCAGGTGAAATTAGCAGTATCAGCAGGTGATCGCAGTGGAAAGATTGTTGCTGACTTACAGAATGTTTCTAAGGCATATGATCGTCCAATCGTGCAGGACTTTACCGCTACCATTTTGCGTGGTGATAAGGTGGGCTTGCTTGGTCCTAACGGCGCAGGTAAGACTACTTTATTAAAGTTGATCTTAGGTACCATTGCACCAGACTCTGGCACAGCAACGATGGGCACCCGTATAGAGGTTGCCTATTTTGATCAAATGCGTGAGGGTCTTGATCTCAATGCCTCACTTGAGGACTACATCAGCCCAGGTAGTGAGTGGATTGAAATTAACGGGAATAAAAAACACGTTAAGAGTTACTTGAGTGATTTTTTATTTGCACCTGAGCGCACTAATTCTCCGGTAAGCACCTTGTCTGGTGGTGAGCGTAATCGATTACTCTTAGCGCGTTTGTTCGCTAGACCAGCTAATGTTTTGGTATTGGATGAGCCAACCAATGATCTAGATATCGATACCTTAGATCTTCTTGAGCAATTACTTCAGGATTACAAAGGCACTGTCTTTTTGGTCAGTCACGATCGTTACTTTTTGGATAACGTCGTGACCAGCATTATTGCTAATGAAGGTGATGGATTTTGGCGTGAGTATGAGGGTGGCTATGAAGATTGGAAGATTCAGAAGGCTCGCTCTGACAAAATTCGTGCAGCAAACTCCAATGCTAAGGCGCAAAGCGCAACACCTCCAAAAGTCGAGACTAAGTCAGAGGCTAAGCCAGTAGCAAAGGCAGTCAATCAGAGTGGAGTGCAAAAACTCAATGGCAAAGAGCGTCAAGAATTAGAGACATTACCTGTTCAAATTGAGGCACTTGAGACTGAGCAAGCCGATATTGGGATTGCAATGAGTAACCCTGATTTGTATAAAAATGAACCAGAGTTAGCGGCTAGTATGCAAGCGCGCTTGACGGAAATTACTGAGCAGCTCGATAAAAAGCTACAGCGCTGGGAACAACTCTTAAGTCGTTCTGAGTCTTAACTTATTTGGCAAGCTTTAGGCGAGTGCGCAGCTGATCTATCTCATCTAGTAGTTCTAGCGCTAAGGCAACGCCTGGAACATTGAGTTCTAAATCATGAGTAAGATGTGCAGCCGTTTTTGCCCTGCGCAGAGAGTCGCCACTAAAACGCCAATCTTGAGGACTTGAGCCAGAAGGGCTTAACACTCCTTCAGACACCCAAGACATGATGAGCTCTTCGGGAGTTCTTGAGGCATGTGAGAGCTCCACAATCGTCATGTGTACTTCATTCTCCACAACACTGCCTTCAATCCAGGTGATATTGGTTTGAGTCATTTTCATCATCCCTTCAAGTGAGTTCTAGGATTGAAATCAAAAGCCTTTTCAAAATGTTGATAGGCTTCTTTTTGTGCATCGGTTTGCGCGGGCGGTAATGCAATGCTTGGAACAACGTATAAATCTCCTGGCTCTGCACTGGGGATACCCTTACCTTTGAGACGCATCTTGCGGCCAGACACAGTGCCTGCTGGTATCTTAAGTTCGAGCGTTGAGCCTGCGGGGGTTGGCACATTCACAGTGGTCCCTAAAGCAGCCTCCCAAGGGGCAAGTGGAATATCAATATAGACATCCTTACCATCCACTCGATAGATTGGATTGGGGTGGAAGTCTATTTCTAAATAGAGATCGCCAGCGCCCCCTTGGCCCATGCCAGGTCCGCCTTGGCCGGAGAGGCGAAGATTTTGCCCAGCCTTGATTCCCTTGGGAATGCTGACATCCAATTTACGCTCTTGAGTGCCAACATGACCTTCTGCATCCATGCTTGGCATATGTAATGCAATCGTGCGCTTTGCGCCGTTGTATGCATCAGCAAGATCAATCAAAATTTTTGCGTGATGATCTTGTCCTTTGAAATTCATGCCCTGGCGCGACTGTCCACTTCGACCACCTTGTCGATGTTTACCTCTGCCAAAAAGAGATTCAAAAAATTCGCTTTGATCACCTTCGAAGCCACCACCATATCCAGGATGGCCACCACCATACCCACCATCAGAATATTCAAACCCTTCGTTCCAATTTGGAGGAGGGGTAAAGTCTTGACCATTCTTCCAGTTTTCTCCAAAACGATCATAGGCAGCTCGTTTCTCAGTATCTTTGAGAACGGCATAAGCTTCACCAATCGCTTTGAATTGTTCTTCAGCCCCCGATTCTTTATTCACATCAGGGTGATATTTGCGAGCTAATTTTCGGTAGGCTGATTTGATCTCAGCCTCGGTAGCGGAGCGCGCTACCCCCAAGGTTTCGTAGTAATCCCTAAATTTCATAAGCCTTATATATTTCGTTTAAGTCTTGCTTGAACTTCAAGGATTAATTCTACCGTTCTATTAGCTCATGACGCCAATTTGCCATGGAACAAACTCATAATTCCCCAAGCCCAGAAGCTCGCTTTTGGAAGGTTCACCAGAGGCGGTCCGGAGAAATAGCTCAAAAATACGCTGTCCCATTTCCTGAACGGAAACGGTGCCATCGAGGATTTCGCCGCAATTAATATCCATATCTTCAGTCAAGCGCTCATACATCGGGGTATTGGTGGCTAATTTGAGGCAAGGAGCAGGCTTAGAGCCAAACATTGATCCGCGGCCTGTGGTGAATGCGACTAAGTTAGCCCCGCCAGCAATTTGGCCTGTAGCCGATACTGGATCAAATCCAGGGGTATCCATAAAGACAAATCCTTTGGCTGTAACAGGCTCGGCATATTTATAGACTTCCATTAAAGGACCAGTACCACCCTTCATTGAGGAGCCTAGAGACTTTTCAAAAATATTGGCAAGCCCACCAATTTGATTGCCTGGACTGACCTTGCCGTTGATCTGCACATCTCTTCCAACAGAGTATTCATCTTTCCACCAGCGAATTCTCTGAATGAGTTTTTCACCAATTTCTTTACTGGCTGCTCTGCGGGTAAGGGTATGTTCTACACCATAAATTTCAGGAGTCTCAGAAAGGATGCCCGTACCGCCATGGCGCGACAAAATATCAATTGCTGCCCCTAAAGCGGGGTTAGCGGTGATGGATGAAAATCCATCAGAGCCACCACATTGCAAGCCAACGGTAAGGTGACTGGCTGACACTGTTTGGCGCTTGGCTTTATTAGCTTCTGGAAGCAAGGCTTTAACAGCTTCGATGCCTGCTTCGATAGTTTTGCGGGTACCGCCCGTTTCTTGCATGATGAAGGTATGCAGAAGATGACCTTCATGAAGATCTTCTTGCTCCATCAGACCTTTGAGTTGATTGCGCTCGCAACCAAGACCCACAATTAATGCAGCTGCTAGATTGGGGTGACGCGCATAACCTGCCATAGTGCGGCGCAAGAGTTGCATTGGTTCACCACTCATTTCCATTCCGCAGCCAATATCGTGACTAAATGCCACAACACCATCTACGTTGGGATAGTCCTTCAGGCGCTCAGGAGTAAACCAGTCAGCAATCATATTGACTACGGTTGCTGAGCAGTTCACGGTTGATAAGATGCCAATGAAATTTCGTGTTCCTACTTTTCCATTGGGGCGCACATAACCTTGGAATGTTGCGCGCTCAGACTCCGGCAACATATTGGTAGGTTTAAATTCGCTGGCATAAGCATAGTCACGATCAAACTCACGAAACTCAGTGTTGTGACTATGAACCATAGTGCCTGGCTCGATATCCACATTCGCAAATCCAACTGTGACGTTGTATTTCAGAATCGGCTCACCTTTGAGAATTTTCTTAGTGGCAATTTTGTAGCCGGCAGGAACTTGGCTGCGGCTTGTAAAGTGTTCGCTAGGGACTTCGGCGCCAATGCCAATATCAACCCTGGCCACCACAATATTGTCGTTAGGGTGGAGGCGAATGATTGGGCCTGCCATTTTTTTTCCAGAAGTTTCAATCATGTCAGTCTTTCAGTAATGTAATTTCATTTTTTCAAACATACGTTGCTCTTATATGCTTCAGGTGTATTCTTTATTATGACGAATTAGCCTGATTTTCTCCCATTTTGGGTAAAGATATCGAGCAGCATATCCGAAGAAGCTTGTAATGCAAAAGGGATGTCAAAATACTCATTCTTTTTCTTACCCGTTAAATTTACGTATTAATATCTGCAAATGAATATTACTCAAGCGACCATCTTTCCACTCTCGATTCCGCTCATTGAGCCAATTAAGATGTCGCGGGAATTTGTAAGGGATGCCAAAACAGTTCTTCTCTGTTTGACGGATGAAGAGGGTCGACAAGGTTGGGGCGAGGCTTCAGTGGCTCCACTCATGACTGGTGAGACCTTAGATAGTCTTCTAGGTAGTGTGAAGTACTTGGTTGAAAATGCCAAATCATACGAATGGAAGGATCCAAAGAATTTTGCCCAAATCTTTTCTAGCATCTTATATGGCAATGCCTCAGCCAAATCGTGCTTCGAGATGGCCTTATTGGATCTCTTCACCCAAAGGCAGTCAATACCGCTCTGGAAGTATCTGCGTTTAGAAAACAAGCTCTCGCATCTTGCTGATCCAAAACCGATTCCTTTGCTGCGTATGCTAGGAGGTTCGCCTGAGAAAGAGGTAGCAGATGCTAAGACATATCGTACCCAAGGCTTTAGACACTGGAAGATCAAAATCGGATCTCTTTCCTTGGCTGAGGATATGGAGCGGGTAGCGATGCTTTCGGAATTGCTAGACGGAGATGTTATTTCTGTTGATGCGAATGGAGCCTTGAGCCTGAGTGATGCAATACGTTTTTGTGAGTCCAAGCAAGCAAGTAAATTGAGTTTTGCTGAACAACTTGTGCCAGCAGATTTAGCTTTGAGCGATTTTATTGAGCTGAAGAAAAAGTCGCTGATTCCTATTGGCCTAGATGAATCGATCCATGGCTTAGCGGAGATCGAAGAGTTCATAAAGGCTAAAGCATTTGATGGAGCAAGTTTAAAGCTCATTAAAACGGGAGGCGTGCTCGAGGCAATAGAGGCTGCAAAAGTATTAAAGGCCCACAATCTGGGCATGAACTTAGCATGCAAAATTGCAGAAACATCTCTCTCTGGCGCCGCAACGGCTGCCATTGGTTTTGCTTTAGGCGAAGTACCCTGGGGTTTTAGCATGTCAAATCAGTATTTGCAGTTTGATATTTGCGATCAAGCGCTAACAGCGAATGCCGGACACCTGGATGTATCTCAGTTGGCTGATAGCGGCATTGGCATCAAGCCACAAGAGAGTAGGGTCAAGGATGCCATTGCGAAAGGCTATGCTCTTATTCAATGTTAAGGACATCAAAAGCGGCTTTTAATCTTCTAGAGTAAGAGTCAGATACCTTGGCAATTTCTTCAGGCGTCCACTTTCTAAAACCTTCGCCTGCTTTCATTCCTGTTTTGCCTTCCTTCATCAATTGCTCTACCTTAGGGGGTAAATATGCCGTGTTCGAAAGAGAGGGGTAAATTTCTCTTGCAGCATTGGCCATCCCATCCCAGCCAGAAATTTCTTTTTGAGTCATTGGACCAACCGCGGCATAGCGAAACCCAAAGCTATATCTCACTGCATCATCAATGTCATCTGGAGTGGCGATACCTTCTTGCACTAAAGAAAGGGCTTCTCTCATCAGGGCGTGTTGTATGCGGTTAGCCAAAAACCCAGGAATATCTTTTTTAACCAGTACAGGCTTTTTGCTAATGCGCTTATAAAGCTCACAAGCTTCCTGAGCAAATGGCAACGCTGTTTTTTGTCCCATGACAATTTCAACCAAGGGCACAACCTCAGCAGGCATGAAGTAGTGGGCACCCATCATGCGCTCAGCCGTTTTAAGTCCCTCAGCAATTTTGCTGATCGGAAAACCAGAGCTATTGCTACCAATTGGAATCTGCGCAGGAACCACAGCATCTAAGTATTGAAATATCTCTTGCTTCAATGCGAGGTTTTCTGCGACGGTCTCAATGACCCACAAGCACTGATCCCAGTTTGACCAGTCTTCTAGTACACCAGTCGATTGCTCCGCTTTTAAGGTGGATACATCTTTTTGGGCATTTGAGCCTACTAAGCCAATTTTGTTTGCTAGCAATAGGGCTTTCTCTAGACATGCATCCGCTTTTTCTTTTGATCTACCCAAAATGACAACAGGAATGCTTTGGGCAATAAAGCCTGCGGCAATGCCTGCTGCCATGATTCCGGTGCCGATAACGACGACATAATTCATCATTTTTAAACCTATACGGTTAAGTTAAAATAGTAGCTATTGATTAAGCATCAATATTTGCATAAGATTATCATTAATTATGGTTTAATAGTTCAACAATAAATACAACTTATACGGATAACTTTAAGAGGAGCCCTCATTTATGACTATGCATAACCCTTTCCAGCCAGTTGAGAAAATTAAAGCTGAAGTTTTTATGTCGATGCCGGACAAATTCAGAAAAAAATCACGCACGGGTTGGTCTGATCCCAATCGCCAAGGCGCCGAAGTCGAGTGCTTCTTAGAAGGTCCTTCTTTTGATCGCGAAGGCAATCTCTGGTTCGTCGATATTCCCTTTGGTCGTATTTTCAGAATTACACCCAAAGGTGATTGGGAACTCATTACGCAATACGACGGCTGGCCAAATGGTTTGAAGTTTCATAAAGATGGCCGTGCATTTATTTGCGATTACAAAATGGGTTTGATTGCCTTAGATACAAAGACAGGAAAAATAGAAACTGTTTTAGGTTCGATGTATAGCGAGAACTTTAAAGGCCTCAATGATTTACATTTTGCTTCTAATGGCGATTTGTATTTCACTGACCAAGGTCAGACGGGTATTGCTGATCCCACAGGTCGCGTGTTTCGATTGCGCGCTAATGGTCAGCTCGATCGCTTATGTCTGAATGTACCCAGCCCTAATGGTATTACCTTAAATACTCAAGAGAAGCATGTATTTGTAGCGGCAACTCGCTCGCAACAAATCTGGAGATTGCCATTGATGGCTGACGGCTCAGTTTCTAAAACGGGTGTTGCAGTTCAGTTAACCGGCGGCGTAGCAGGTCCTGATGGTATTGAGATGGATTCAGAAAATGGATTGTTGGTTTGTCATCTAGGTATTGGTATCTGGAGATTTGATAGCAATATGTTGCCTACTCATCTGATCTATTCCGATAATCCACACCATCACCATTTAGCCAATATGTGCTTTGGCGGGCCAGATGGAAAAGACCTTTACATCACTGAGTCCTTATCAGGAGATATCTTAAAAGCGCGTCTTCCAGTCGCTGGCAAGAAGATGTTTGGATTATCTTAAATTGACAGAGCGCCTGCCCTTATATAAATCTCTAGCCAATACGCTAGAGCAGCGTATATATAACGGCGATTGGCCCGTGGGGTCTGCCTTACCAACCGAGGCAGACCTTTGTAAAAATTTTCAGGCAAGTCGCCATACCTTACGCCATGCTTTGCAAATCCTGGAAACGAATGGACTGATTTTTCGACGCCAAGGTGCACCTACTCAAATTATTTCGAGGAAAAAGTTAAGGCGTTTTACCCAAAGCTTTAATTCTCCTGTCGACATCCTGAGTTATCCGAGGGATACCTATCGATTGAATTTGGTTGAGGAGTACATTGAATTAGATCAGGCGCAAAGTACAGCGATTGGTGGTCCTGTTGGTTCTTCCTGGTATCACATTGGGGGAATTCGTAAGCGCCGTGAGACAGAGGAAATTATTGCGTGGTCCGATATTTATATCCTGCCGCAGTTTGCCTCGCTGACAACAGATCCGGAGCACCCGCAGGTAATGGTATTTGAGCAGATTGAAAAAAAGTATGGCGCTAGAATTGAGCGCGCTGAATTAGATGTTTATGCGCTTGGGGCAACGCCCCGTATTGCTGAGCATTTGAGGCTGAAGACAGGCGATCCTTGTTTGGTTATTATTCGACGGTATTTTGATGATCAAGATAAACTTTTTGAAGTAACAATGACTTATCACCCAGAAGGTAAGTATGTTTACAGCATGGAATTTAAGGCGAGCACGGAGATTTAAGATCTGATGGGCAATCTAAAATACCTATCGATCAGCGACGCTGAACACTTTATTGCAGAAGTGCTTTGTGCAGTGAAGGTTCCGGCTGCTGATGCCAAGATTGTTGCGCAACTCATGGTTAAGTCTGATTTAGTAGGTGCTGATGGGCATGGAATTTTTCGTTTGCCCGCATATCTGAAAAGAATTCGTGCGGGTGGGGTCAATCTAAATCCCAATATTCGAGTTGAGCGCGAGAAGGGGGCTACGGCACTGATTAATGGTGACAATGGCTTGGGCCACCTAGTGATGAATAAGGCAGTTGAAGTTGCGATAGAAAAAGTCAAAGAACATAGTGTCTGCTGGGTAGGTAGTCATTATGGAAATCACTCAGGGGCTGCATCGGTTTATGTTCGTAAATTGGCTGAACAGGGTTATATCGGTATTTACATGGCAGTAGGCAATGCCAATCACATGGCTCCTTGGGGTGGGATTGATTTGCTCTTATCAACCAATCCAATTGCAATTGCAGTGCCCGCTGGTGATGGTCCTATGGTCTTGCTTGATATTGCCACTACCGTTGCGGCCTACGGTAAGGTGAAGTTAGCGGCTCAGAAAGGTGAGGAGATGCCAAACGATTGGATGATTGATCGTCAAGGCCAGCCTATTACTGATCCAAAGAGGTCTGCTGAGGGCTCACTATTACCTATTGGTGGCTACAAAGGGTATGGCTTGGCAGTGATGATTGGCCTTCTTGCTGGAGCCCTAAACAATGCTGCCGTCGGTAAGGGTACGATTGACTTTAATGCGCATCATGATTTGATTACCAATACTGGCCAAACCATTATTGCGGTAGACCCTAGTGCGTTTGGGGATAAACAAGAATTCATTCACAGAGTGATCGCTCTAGTAGATGATCTGAAGAGTTCATCTACCTTGCCTGGTGTAAAGGAAATTCGCGTGCCAGGGGAGGGTGCTGCAAGGGTGATGGCCGAAAGAATGCGCCAAGGCATTCCACTGACTCCAGAGTTATTGGAAGCCTTAAATATCTGTGCCAAGGAATGTGGAGTAGCATCATTAAGTATTTAAATTTTGTGGAGGAGACAATATGTTTAAGAAAATAATAAAGAACATTGCATACACCGTGGCAGCAATACCTTTAGTGATGGGCGCTGCAGTAGCCTCCTATCCTGATAAGCCTATCAAGATGATGATTGGCTATGCCCCAGGTAGTTCAACGGATATTGTTGGCAGAATGATTGCTAATGATCTTAGCCTTGCTTTGAAGCAGCCAGTGATTGTAGAAAATCGTGGTGGTGCAGCAGGCAGCTTAGCGGCTGATGCAGTTGCAAAAAGTGCTCCCGATGGATACACCGTTTTGTTTGCGCAAAATGGTCTAGCAATTAACGTAGCGGCTAATCCTAAATTACCGTTTAATGGCCAAAAAGATTTACTGCCAGTAGTGGGTGTTGCAGCAACACCTCATATTCTGATTGTGGGCAATAACTCGAAGGCAAAAAATGTTGCTGATCTGATAGCGATGCTCAAAGCTGATCCTGGAAAATTAAGTTTTGGTTCTTCCGGTATTGGTAACTCTGATCACATGGCTGGAGAATTGTTTTTAGCAACCACGGGTTTGCAAGCTATTCATATTCCTTACAAAGGTGGTTCACCTGCTGCAACTGATTTGGTTGGCGGACAGATTGATTTTTACTTTGCTGGCATGCCAGTAGGCCTTCCTTTGTACAAGGGTGAAAAAGCCCGTGCCTTAGCCGTGACTGGAAAAAATCGCTTTAGTGGTGCTCCTGAATTGCCAACCATGCAAGAGGCTGGAGTAAAGGGTTATGAAATGGCACTTTGGCAGGGTATGTTTGTACCAGCGGGCACTCCAACCGCTATTGTGCAAACACTGAACAATACTATTCTGAAGATTCTGGATACCCCAGAGATGAAAGAGCGCTTTGTGAAGGCAGGAGTTCAGGTTGCTCCTATGAACACCCAGCAATTTACCGACTTATATAACTCGGATATCGCCCGCTGGAAAGTCGTAATAGAAAAAGCAAAGATTAAGTTAGATTAATTGAGCGAGAGCTTGTTTATGCGCTGAGGTCAAATACTAATACCTCAGCGTTTTTACCCTCACTGATAGATATCTTGCTTTCATTGTCGATGAGCAGGGCGTCTCCACCTGAAATTTCTTGCCCATTAATCTTTAGTGAGCCACGAATCAAATGGACATAAGCTTTGCGTTTTGGGTCTAGAGCTAGCTCTGCCGTTTGCGTGCCTTCAAAAAGACCAGAATATAAGTTGGCATCTGCATGAATTTTGACGGAGTGATTTTGTCCATTCTGGGACGCAATTAAACACAGCTTTCCTTGCTTATCAGCTGGCGGAATCGTTTTTTGTTCATAGCTTGGTTCTACCTCTAAGGTATTTGGTTCAATCCAAATCTGCAAGAAATGGGTTGTTTGATCTTTAGCATGGTTGAATTCACTATGTGTCACTCCGGTGCCTGCACTCATGCGTTGCACATCGCCTGGCGGAATGCCTTTGATATTCCCTATGCTGTCTTCGTGGGCTAGTTCACCTGACAAAACATAGCTGATGATTTCCATATTGCGGTGACCGTGTTTCCCAAATCCTTGTCCAGCCGCAACACGGTCTTCATTGATTACCCTGAGATTCCCCCAACCCATAAAGCGAGGGTCATGGTATCCAGCAAAGGAAAACGAGTGATAGCTTTTAAGCCAACCGTGGTCAGCATAGCCGCGCTCTTGGGATCTTCTAAGCAACTGCATCGTGGGTGATTAAGCCAAGCTATCTGCCCAAATATTACGAGCCCAACCCCAAGCATATATACCCTCAAGAACTGACGGTGCTGGAGATAGGCCTCCAGAGCCAGGAACAGTCTTGAACGTTTTCTCTGCTGCGCTGTATTGATGAACACTTGCTACGTGAACCACCTCTTTGCTATTCACAAAGCTATAGCAGGTATTGGTGAGCACGGGAGCGGGGTTAATTTCCCAGCCGCTTAGTTCAGCCACAATGG
>CANIMS010000024.1 GCA_947468785.1 Betaproteobacteria bacterium | reverse complement strand
TTCAGCCATCAAGCGTGCAATGAGACTCTTGCCGCCACGTGGCACGATCACATCAATATATTGCGTCATGGTGATCATTTCACCAACTGCTGCACGATCAGTGGTAGTTACTACCTGCACTGCATCCTTAGGTAAGCCTGCTGCTGCTAGACCATCTTGGATAATTTGAGCCAATAGAGTATTCGAATCAATCGCCTCAGAACCGCCACGCAAAATCACAGCGTTACCAGCTTTCAAACAAAGGGCTGCAGCATCAATCGTGACATTAGGGCGAGACTCATAAATGATTCCAATCACACCCAGGGGAACCCGCATCTGCCCCAACTCAATTCCTGAAGCCTGCTTTTTCAAAGCAGAAATTTTCCCAATTGGATCTTCCAAACGAACGATTTGCTCTAAACCTAATGCCATGGTTTCAATCGTCTTTGGGGTCATTGTTAGGCGATCAATAAAAGCAGCATCTTGACCATTGGTCTTGGCACGTTCGACATCGATTTGATTCACTTTTTGAATCTCACCTGCCTTTTGACGGACAGATTGAGCGATATGCAAAAGCGCTTGATTCTTTTGTTCAGCCGATGCACGAGCCATAGCGCGTGAGGCTCTGCGAGCTCTCTCACCTATGTCTTGCATCATTTTTTGAATTGCTGAACTCATATTCCTAACTTTCTAAATCTTTCTCTAACGCAGAAGATTGCCTACCAAGCGCAAACCATCCCAAGGATCTGCAGGGAGATCTGCAGCATATAGACCCTTTACCTGACGGTCTAAGCCAGCAGCTACCTGCATTGCTCTGCGAAGCTTTAAGGGCTGAACACGCCTTAATGCGTTCGGATACAAGCGTTCCTTATTTCCCCAAACACGATTAGCACGCATTAACTGCTGCACCGACTCACCTGCATCGCTTGCGGCCTTTAACTTAGATAGTAGCCTAAGCTCTTCTGTCACGCTCCACAGAATTAAAACCAAGGGCTCACCTTCCCCTTTTAGTCCATCTAGCATGCGATTGAGTCTAGCCAAATCCCCTGCCAGCATTGCTTCAGTCAATTCAAATACGTTATAGCGTGCGACTTTCAAAATGGCAGTACGGATTTGCTCTTCAGTCAACTTTCCATTGGGGTATAGCAATCCCAGCTTCTGAATTTCTTGATGGGCAGCAATTAAGTTGCCCTCTACCTGGTCCGCAATAAATTCGAGTGCTCGCACCCCTTCAGCACCAGGCTCTACCTCCTGATTTTGTCTTTTTAAGCGGCCAGCAATCCATTGCGGTAATTGGCTACGATCTAGTGAGTCGATTTGAACAGCCATTCCCGCCTCATCTAAGGCGCTAAACCAAGCGGAGGTTTTAGTCTTTCCATCTAAGCGGGGCAAAATAATACATACCACTGTGTCGGGCGCATCTAGACCCTGTGACTCAATTTGTGCGGCAAATTGCTTGAGGGCATCTGCGCCATCACGACCTGGCTTACCTGTCGGAATACGCAACTCGAGCCAGCGCTTATCACCAAATAGAGACATTGTTTGGCCAGCACTGAGGAGTGCACTCCAATCAAATCCTCGCTCTTGCAACAAGACTTCACGCTCTGTGTAGGACTGCTTTTTTGCAATGGCTCGTAATTGATCCATTGCCTCCATCATTAATAGCGGTTCATCACCACTAAAAATATATAGAGGAAGCATGCTAGCTCCAGCATCTAACTTTTTCAGATGCACTTGTAAGGCGTCGGCTTTAACCATGCAATGTCATTAAACCTTAGAAGGCCCTTGCCCTAGGAGCTTTAGCAGAAGCAGCTACGCGTCGCAAAATCTGAATCGCTAAATCACGGCGCATTAAACCCAAGAAGGCTTGTATCTGGGCATCATTTGCCAATACTGTAGATACCGAGAAGTCCATATCTCGCGTGATGAATACTTCTGACTCAGGCACGATTTCATTACCAGCACTATCAAAGGCTCTAAAGCCCACACGAATATTTAAGCGATAGGCTGAGACCTGACCGTTCGAGTTAAACGCTAAGATTTCACGGCCGGTAATTTCATTAGTAATCTCGAGAATCAAATCAGCATCGCGTGGATTAATAGCCACTTTCACTGGAGTACCAGTTAAAACTGCTGTCTGCAAATCAGCGCGCAGTGGAGGTGATGGATTACCTGTAATCGCTAGTGCATTAAATGGTAAATCGACTGCCCCCCGTAAACGATATCCACAAGCCATTAGGCCACTCAGGGGGACCAAGGCAAATAGACCGAGTGCTGCCCTCCTTGGCAAATTGATATTCGCCAAAGAACCTACTTTCTTATTTCGCTGATCTGAACTCATGTTTTTAGTTTCCAGTAAAAAAGTTCGGGCTACAAGCTAAGCAACAATATTGACTAAGCGGCCAGGCACCACAATAATCTTTTTAGGCGCGCCGCCATTCAAGGCCTTTAAAGCTGGGTCACTTTGTAGGGCTAATGCCTCAATTTGATCCTTACTAGCATCTGCAGGTACCCGAATATCTCCGCGTAATTTGCCATTAATCTGCAGCATCAAGGTCACCTCAGTTTGAACGAGGGCAGACTCATCTACCTCTGGCCATGGTGCATCAAGTAATGAACCAAAATGGTTCTCATAGCCCATATCTTTCCAGAGCACATGGGTTAAGTGTGGCACAACTGGATAAAGAATACGCAACAAAATACTGAGGCATTCTCGAAGGACCGGAGCACTGATTAAAGAGTTTTGATCTAGCTTGATTGGCTCAAGCACATTGAGCATCTTCATCGCAGCAGATACGACGGTATTGTATTGACGACGCTGATAATCAAAGTTTGCTTGCTTCAGAATCATATGCACTTCACGACGTAATTCTTTTTCAGGCTCGCTCAATTGATCTGGAATTTGATCAGGTACATTACGCAGCGCATCTGCTTGACTACTTGAATACATCCATACGCGACGTAGAAAACGCGAAGCGCCATCAACGCCTGCACCGGACCACTCAAGCTGTTGCTCAGGAGGAGCAGCAAACATCACGAATAAACGTGCAGTATCTGCACCATATTGATCAATCAAGGCCTGAGGATCGACCCCGTTATTTTTGCTCTTAGACATCTTCTCAACACCACCAATAATGATTGGTGCGCTAGAACTTCCATCCTTTAGTTTGGCGCCTTGTGGACGACCCTTTTCATCCAGATCCAATTCCACATCTAATGGATTGAGCCAGGTTTTTTTGCCAGTTGCATCTTCAGAGTAATAAGTCTCATTAAGAACCATTCCTTGAGTTAAGAGATTCTGAAATGGCTCATCAAAGCCAATGAGATTGAGATCGCGCATCACCTTAGTCCAGAAACGCGCATAGAGTAAATGCAAAATAGCATGCTCAATGCCTCCAATGTATTGGTCCATTGGCATCCAATAGTCATTTCGCTCATCGACCATGGTCTTAGCATCAGGGCCTGTATAGCGCATGAAATACCAAGAAGAATCCACAAAGGTATCCATGGTGTCAGTTTCACGACGAGCAGGCTTGCCACACTTTGGACACTTCACATTTAAAAAATCGGCACGCTTATTGAGTGGATTACCACTGCCATCTGGCACACAATCTTCTGGCAAGACTACTGGCAGATCCGCCTCTGGCACTGGAACAGCACCGCAACCTGGATGGGCTTCATCGCCACAGTGAATAATCGGAATTGGTGTACCCCAATAGCGTTGACGAGAAATACCCCAATCGCGTAAGCGATAAGTTGTCTTGAGTTCTCCAATACCTATCTTTTCTAGATCTTTAGCGACAGCACTGACGGCCTCTTCATGAGACATGCCATCAAACTTACCGCTATTCAAACAAACCACACCTTCCTTTTGGGCATACCACTCTTCCCAACGAGTTGAGTTAAACATTGGTGACTCACTCTTTAATGCAATCACTTGTTTAATTGGAAGTTGATATTTCAAGGCAAATGCAAAATCACGTTCATCATGTGCTGGCACACCCATCACCGCACCATCACCGTAAGACATCAATACATAGTTACCAACCCACACCGGTACTTGCTCATGGGTCAAGGGATGCGTGACATAGAGTCCAGTGAACATTCCTTCTTTTTCTTGTGTAGCAAGATCAGCTTCAATCACGCTGCCAGTCTTACACTTCTCAATAAAGTCAGCGAGCGCTGGATTATTGGCTGCAGCTTTCGTTGCGAGTGGGTGTTCTGCAGCAACTGCGCAAAAGGTAACGCCCATGATGGTGTCAGCTCGCGTAGTAAATACATAGAGCAAACCGTCTTGAATAAAGTTGCCATGGTCATCCGCAATTTCATGCTTGAACGCAAAGCGCACTCCACGGCTTTTGCCAATCCAATTTTGCTGCATAGTTTTGACGCGCTCGGGCCAACCCAAGCCCTCAAGGCCATCTAGTAATTGTTCGGCATAAGCGGTGATGTTGAAGTAGTAACCAGGAATTTCACGTTTCTCAACTAATGCTCCAGAGCGCCAACCACGGCCATCAATCACCTGCTCATTTGCTAGAACGGTTTGATCAATGGGATCCCAATTCACTACTTGGGTCTTACGATAGGCAATACCCTTTTCTAACATCTTTAAGAAGAGCCACTGGTTCCAACGATAGTAGTCAGGACTGCAGGTGGCGACTTCGCGAGACCAATCAATTGCAAGGCCCATGGCTGACATTTGCTTTTTCATATAAGCAATGTTGTCGTAGGTCCATTTCGCAGGTGGAACTTTATTCTGAATCGCTGCATTTTCAGCTGGCATACCAAAAGCATCCCAACCCATCGGCATCAAAACGTTATAGCCCTGCATACGTAACTGACGCGCCATCACATCATTGATGGTGTAGTTACGCACATGTCCCATATGTAATTTTCCAGATGGGTAAGGCAACATCGAGCAGGCGTAATACTTTGGCTTTTGATGACCAGCGGCATCGACTGCGCTCTCCAATACTTGATAAGCCTTGGTGCTATTCCAATCAGCTTGAGCCGCTGCTTCTATGCGACGGTAGTCGTAATCCTTACTCATGTAATACAGCTCTTTTCTTCTATAGATTTAATTCAATGACTACTTACGCAATCCCAACACATCTTGCATGTCGTAAAGACCTGAAGTTTGGTTTTGCAAAAAACGGGCTGCGCGCAAAGAACCTTGCGCATAAGATTGGCGACTAGAGGATTTATGGCTAATTTCAATACGCTCACCTTCGCCTGCAAATAAGACGGTGTGATCGCCAACAATATCGCCACCCCGAATGGTTGCAAAACCAATCGTGCCTTCTTTGCGTTCGCCGGTGTGACCTTCTCTTGCATACACTGCAACATCATCTAACTTTTTACCAAGAGAGTCGGCAATCACCTCACCCATCTTGAGCGCAGTACCCGAAGGCGCATCGACTTTGTGGCGGTGATGTGCCTCAACAATCTCAATGTCATAACCTTGATTTAACATTTTGGCGGCAATTTCTAATAACTTAAAAGTGGCATTGACGCCCACACTCATATTGGGTGCAAAGACGATTGCCAACTTTGCAGAGGCAGCCTTCAGGCTGGCAATTTGTTCTACGCTCAAACCGGTTGTGCCGATCACCATCTTGGTACCCGTTTTTTCAGCAACTGCCAAATGCGCCATCGTACCTTCAGGTCTTGTGAAATCAATCAGGAACTGGGCGCCACTTAAAACTTGAGCCACGTCAGCAGAAATAAGTACTCCTGTTTTTTTGCCTAAGAAGGCGCCGGCATCTTCACCCAATTGAGGACATGCAGCATGTTCTAGAGCGCCTACCAATTGAGCGTCCGGCGTGTTTAGAACAGCTTCAATCAACATCTTGCCCATACGACCTGTGGCGCCTGCTATTGCAATCTTCATCATGGATTTTTTCGCTCTGTCATTTAAGTAATTAATACAAGCTGCCTAAGTATTTTTTGTTTACTGGGTTTTTAATGGAGATGGCTGATCAGAGCCTGCCGATTCAGTAACTAAGTTTGTTGTGGGTACCGAGGTATCGATTGGTTTAGGTGCTGGAATCTCCGGAGCTTTTGCCGCTGGAGGCAAATTATTTGCTGGGCTAGGCACCAACAACTCTGGTTGCTGTAAAGGGATGGTCACAGGCGGCTTATTGCTACCCGTAAAAATTTCCCAGAAGGAACGCTTTTGTTTTGCATAGTTATCAATCTCCGCAACCATCTCCACTTCAGTTGGCAGGGCATCACCATCAAACTTCACCACCTTATCGCCATCAAAAAAAACGGTTACGCGACGCTCTTTTCCAATGACCTGGCCAGCGCGCTTAAATTCAAAAACATAATCCCAGCGATTGGCGTGGAAATAACTTGCTAATAATGGCGTCCCCAAAATTTGGCGGACCTGTTCACGGGTCATATCCAACTTCAACTTTGAATACTGTTCACTGGAAATAAAATTACCCTGGACCACATCAGGAACGTAAGGCCTAAAAATGGTATTCATCCAAGCACGCTGGTGGTCATCCACCGCAGATGTGCAAGCTCCCAGACTTAAAAATCCAAGGAAAGTAAGCACCATTAAGCCAAACCGTGAGCGGGCGTGCACCCCCTCTAAAAATGGGTTCAAAACGCGATCAAAAAGTACAAGGCAATTTTGCATGGCTGGCCGTATCATTAAGACATTGATTTTAGCTCCCAAAGCCATGACTACGAACCAAAACCCCTCGCCAGCAGATTTAAGAGATATCGGCCTCAAAGCCACTGGCCCCCGCATGAAAATCTTAGATTTTTTTCATCAAAACGGGGGCACTCATTTCAGCGCAGAAGATGTCTTTATGGCACTTGCTAAAGAAGACCAAGAAATAGGCCTAGCGACTGTTTATCGAGTACTGACTCAATTTGAACAAGCTGGGCTTTTGCTACGTAGCCACTTTGAGTCCAGCAAGGGTGATAGTCGGGCAATTTACGAGTTAAATGAAGGAAACCATCACGACCACTTGGTTTGCCTTGACTGTGGCCATGTTGAGGAGTTCGTAGATGAGGCTATTGAGAAAAGACAGCGGGATATCGCTAAAAACCTTGGATTTAAGCTCCAAGAGCATTCTTTAGCCATGTATGGGCATTGTCAGAAGAAAAACTGTCGAAATAAGCAAAAATAGCGCTTTTAGCCACTTTTCAGGATTTTGAATGCAAAAAAGACCTCAAATCGAGGTCTTTTTTTATCGCTACATCGCCATTAAAGGCAATTTAGGTGCTTTTTAATGGACTTTAACTACTTTTACCAACTTTTACTTACTTAACTGCCATTAAGGCTTCGGCAGCATTGAGCATTTGGACTGAATAACCCCATTCGTTGTCATACCAAGCCAATACTTTGACCAATTTGCCATCTGCAGAAACGCGAGTCTGTGAGGCATCGTAAATACTGGGGCGTGGATCGTGGTTAAAGTCGATGGAAACCAGCGGCAGGGTATTAAAGCCCAAAATACCTTTTAGCTCACCTTCGCTTGCCGCCTTCAAGATGGAGTTCACTTCATCTACGCTAGTTGCGCGACTAGCAGCAAAAGTGAGATCCACCACTGAGACGTTAATAACGGGTACACGCATCGCAAAACCATCGAAGCGACCTGCGAGTGCTGGCAATACCAAACCAACCGCTTTAGCAGCGCCTGTTTTGGTTGGGATCATACTGCTCACTGCTGAGCGCGCCCGGCGCATATCCTTGTGATAAACATCCGTTAACACTTGGTCATTAGTAAATGCATGAATGGTCGTCATCAAGCCTGACTCAATACCAATCTTCTCTAACAAAGGTTTGACCAAGGGCGCCAAACAGTTAGTAGTGCAGCTTGCGTTCGATACCACTACATCACTTGGCTTCAAAACATTTTGATTGACGCCATAAACAATCGTCGCATCCACGTCTTTTTCACCTGGAGCAGAAATCAATACTTTTTTTGCGCCTTGTTGAATGTGAATCATGGCTTTTTCTTTAGAGGTGAACTTACCAGTGCACTCTAGAACCAGATCAACCCCGAGCTCTCCCCAAGGAGTCTCTGCTGGATTTCGGGTACAGAACATCTTGATGCGATCACCATTGACGACCATGCAATCGCCATCAACTGAAACCTCGGCAGGAAAGCGGCCATGCGCAGAATCATATTGAGTTAAGTGGGCATTGATTGCAATATCACCCATCGCGTTGATCGCAACAATCTTGATATCGCGACGTGGCTTACCGTTCACCTGATCTTCGTATAAAGCGCGCAGCACCATGCGCCCAATACGTCCATACCCATTAATTGCGACACGAATTGTCATTTATTTCCCCTTAACTATATTAAATTCTTGAATTCTGGATCGTTGATCTGCGCTTGAAATTTATTTCCGTGAAATACATTGCTTCACAGTCTTTGCAATCTGGTCGCTGGTTAAGCCAAAGTACTCATAGAGCTGTGGCGCTGGCGCAGACTCTCCAAAAGTATCAACTCCATGCACGGCAGCACATCCATACTTCCACCAAAAATCACTAACGCCTGCTTCAACCGCAATACGTGGAATTTTCGCTGGTAAAACTTTTGCTTTGTAGGCGGCATCTTGTTGATCAAAGACAGTGGTTGAAGGCATAGAAACGACTCGAATACCGAAACCATCTTTTTCTAACTGCTGGGCAGTTTGAAGGGCAAGACCCACTTCTGAACCAGTAGCAATAATCACCGCATCAATCTTGGTGGATTTTGGGTCACGCAAGACATAGCCTCCGCGAGCGATTTCTTTCACTTGGGCAGCACTGCGAGAAACAAATGGGCAGTTCTGGCGACTAAAGATTAAAGCACTTGGTCCATTCTTACGCTCAATCGCTGCGCCCCAGGCTACGCCACTCTCAGTGGTGTCGCAAGGACGCCAGACCATCAGATTTGGGATCAGACGCAAGCTAGCAACCTGCTCTACGGACTGATGGGTTGGGCCATCTTCACCTAGACCAATAGAGTCATGCGTAAAGACAAAAATGCTTCGCAACTTCATTAAAGCCGCCATACGTAATGCATTACGGCTGTAATCGGAGAAGGTTAAGAAGGTGCCGCCAAATGGAATGTACCCACCATGCAAAGCAATGCCATTCATGATGGCGCTCATTCCAAATTCACGAACCCCGTAATTAATATGGTTACCCCATTGATCGCCACGCACCGGTTTACATGTAGACCAGTTGGTCAAGTTCGATCCAGTCAAGTCAGCTGAACCACCCATAAATTCGGGGACTGCTGGCGCCAATGCTTCAATCGCATTTTGACTTGCTTTACGTGTAGCAACGGTTTCTGCTTTTGATTCACAAGATTTCAGATACGCATTTAAGGTTGCTGAAAAATCTTTCGATAGGTCGCCTTGCATACGACGCTGTAATTCTGAGGCAAGCTCAGGATATTTATTTTTGTATGCCTGAAATTGCTTATTCCATTCATGCTCAAGTGCTTGACCACGCTTTTTAAAATCCCAAGCCGCATAAATATCTTTAGGAACTTCAAATGGAGCATAGGGCCAATTCAACGCTACACGAGTGGCATCAATTTCTGTCGCACCTAATGGTGATCCATGCACCTTATCGCTTCCAGCTAAATTCGGTGAGCCTTTGCCAATGGCGGTCTTACAGCAGATCAGAGTGGGCTTATCACTCTTCTTAGCTTTGGTAATTGCAGCAGAGATGGCCTCGGCATCGTGTCCGTCAACATCACGAATGACATTCCAACCATAAGCCTCAAAACGTTTTGGCGTATCTTCGTTAAACCAAGAAACCACCTTACCGTCAATTGAAATACCATTGTCATCCCATAAAGCGATCAACTTGCTTAACTTTAAGGTTCCAGCCAGTGAACATACTTCATGACTAATACCTTCCATCAAACAACCGTCACCTAAAAATACATAAGTGAAGTGATCGACAATCTTGTGACCAGGACGATTAAATTCTTCAGCTAATAATTTTTCTGCTAGCGCCATGCCGACTGCATTTGAAACTCCCTGACCTAGAGGACCAGTAGTCGTTTCAACGCCAGCAGTAATTCCATACTCAGGATGCCCTGGAGTTTTGCTATGGAGTTGACGGAAATTTTTTAACTCTTCAATCGGTAAGTCATAACCTGATAAATGCAAGAGTGAGTACAACAACATCGAACCATGACCGTTGGATAAAACAAAGCGATCGCGATTTATCCAATGCGGATCAGTGGGGTTGTGTTGTAAATGCTCATTCCAAAGTCCGACTGCGATATCTGCCATACCCATTGGCATACCAGGATGGCCTGAGTTAGCCTGTTGAACTGCATCCATGGATAAGGCGCGAATGGCATTGGCCATACGAATTTGAAGGTTTGACATCGTAAAAGTGGTCTCGAGGAAAATAAATTGGCTATATTTCAGTAATGCCTCAATTTTATCTTCCCGCGCCATGGGAATCCGAAAAGCCCAACACCCTTAGCTCAGAGGTGGCCCATCACCTGCGTGTTCGACGCATCCAAATCGGGGAGACCTTTCCAGTTTTTGATGGAAATGGTCAGATTGGGGATGCCAGGCTTCTCTCTTTAACGGGTAAGACGGGTCAAGCCCAACTAAGCAATATTCGGACCGATATCCATCGTGAGACTCTCTATGCCATCACCTTGGCTCAAGGACTGGCCGGTGGGGACAAAATGGATTGGATCGTTGAGAAGGCGGTGGAAACTGGTGCACAAATCATTGCGCCCTTGCAGTGTGAGCGCTCGGTCATCAAACTAACGCGCTCGAGCGATGAAGAACGTGCTCAAAAACGACTGGCTCACTGGCGCGGAATTATTCAGGCTGCTTGCGAACAATGCGATCGAACGGTTTTGACAAGGCTAGAGCCCATTCAAGCTTTTGATCGCTTTTTGAAAGCAAGTTCAACACCTAAACTTAAACTGCTGTTGAGCCCAGATGCAACTAAAAATATGTATTCCGTATTGGCTGAAAATGCTCCACAAGATATCGTATTGATGATCGGCCCTGAAGGTGGTCATTCCCCAGAGGAAGAGGCTTTAGCGCAAGCTGCAGGCTATCAAATTGTTTCTTTGGGGGAACGGGTGCTGAGGACTGAAACGGCCGGTGTAGTGGCGATTACAGCCGTTCACAGCATATGGAATCCTGAAATGCAAAATCGCCTCAAATAGAGGCGATTCAGGCTGTTTGCTAAAGGGCTTTAGCCTTAAGCAAAAGAATAGAAAACACGATACGGTGTGCGACGCTCTGCCCAAAAATCTACAGCATCACGGAAAACATCTAACAATGTCTCGCGAGCTTCTTTGTCAAATTTCTGAGTGCAAGGCAAGCCTTCGAGAACCACAACAAAACCAGGCTGAGGGCCAGATTTATCGACTGTTGTTGTTAGAGCGTCTAACAGAGGATCAAAATTCTTCGCCTGCTGCTTAGTAAATGAATATGCAATTGCGATGGACTCTAAAACCTCGCCTTTAGTCATTGCATTGGCACAATTTGCGTAAATGAAATGCTGTCCAAGCTCAGTCGCCGCCTCTTGTAAATCTGGAGTACGGAACGCGCGGATAGATTGCACGATATTTGGGCGCACACTGCGCAACATTGCCGGCGGTCCGGCATCACGAACGGCCAAAGCGGCACGCCAAGAAGCTGTCACTTTTTTCCCCGAAACTTGATTTGCTGCATAGGTTTGTAAACGAGATAAACCGCCCTGAGCATAA
>CANIMS010000023.1 GCA_947468785.1 Betaproteobacteria bacterium | reverse complement strand
TTTCTTTGCCAGTTTTTCTGCGACTTCACGGATGCCAGGTGGTTGATCAATAGAGATCTGCTCGCTAATAGAGAGGTGCATTGAAAGGTGTAAGAATGGATTTGTTTCACCACGCTCGGGCGTGTAATCTTGCTCTAAGGCGCCTTCTGGATCTGTTAGTAGCTGATGGTACTCAGGATGTTCTTGCATCCAATTGCCCGCAATATTTTCCATTGAATCAAGAATCTGATTATTAACCTTCTTCTTCCACGTATCACAGAAAAAACGGCGCACCTCTTCACGAGTTGGATTAAATATCGCCACGTACTTTCCCTTTCCCAGTTTTTTGTTTAAAGCCACATAGTGGTTCAACGATACATTGCGCACAATCCGGGTTACGGGCTTTACAGGTGTATCTACCATGCAGTATTAACCAGTGGTGGGCATCAAGTAAATATTCTTTTGGTACTCGTTTTAATAATTGCTGCTCCACTTGAACAACATCCTTGCCTGGAGCTAAGCCCGTGCGGTTAGAAACCCGAAAAATATGGGTATCTACAGCAATAGTAGGCTGACCAAAGGCAGTATTTAAAATCACATTTGCCGTTTTTCTTCCAACTCCAGGTAAAGCTTCAAGTTCCTCACGGGTTTGAGGTACCTCACCATGATGCTTTTCGATCAGAAGACGGCATGTCTCCTGAAGATGCTTCCCTTTTGAATTAAATAAACCAATATGTTGAATATAGGGGCGCACTCCCTCTTCGCCTAAATCTAGAAGCGCTTGTGGGGTATTGGCGATCTTAAACAGTTTTCTTGTGCCTTTGTTAACAGAAACATCTGTGGCTTGTGCAGATAGTAATACCGCAATCAACAACTCAAATGGAGAGCTATATTCCAGCTCTGTTTCGGGTTTTGGATTATTGGCTTTCAGTTGCTCAAAAAAGGCACGCCGCTTTTCTAAATTCATCATTTTTTAGCTTGTGCCCGTGCAATAGCGGCGGCGATGATGGCGCGTTTTCGTTCTTGCTCTAATTTTGCTTCCTCGGAGAGTGCATGCTCTGCATTTACTGCAGCTAACTTATCGGCAGCCTTCTTAGCAAGGCGCGCATCATTATCCTTTTCTTCACGCTCTAATCGCTGTTCGCGATCGTGATACCGTTGACGTGATGCCTCTGCTAATTCAGGTGTCCATGCATTCCAACCCGTTGCACTGCCAGTAACGTCAATCATACTAATGCAGTCGACTGGACACGGTGGGATGCACAGATCGCAACCTGTACACCATTCAGTTAAAACCACATGCATTTGTTTTGAAGCACCCACAATCGCATCTACTGGGCAAGCTTGAATGCATAAAGTACAGCCAATGCATTTTTGTGGATCTATAAAAGCAACAGGCCTTGGGCGCTCTTTTCCACAATCGGGATCGATCGTTGGGTGCAAATCAAAGGCATCTTGTGGATAAATCGGGGTTAGTATTTTGCTTAAGCGAATAATCCCCTCTACACCACCAGGTGGGCAACGGTTTGGCAGAACAGTACCAGTTGCCATTGCTTGCGCATAAGCTCTGCAATCTGGATAACCGCATTTAGTGCATTGGGTTTGAGGAAGTGCATCCTCCAAGCGATCGGCAAGTTCGTTCGCTGGATTCATATAGATAGTTTAATGAAGTTCCTCTAGAAATAAGAGGCTCCTGCGAGCCTCTTATTTATGCAGCTTTGCTGCGAGCAGGGGATTTTTTGCCAGATTGATGGGTGCGAATAAACGATTTAATTTTTGGATAAACCTTATCGCGCCAACGACGTCCCGCAAAGATACCGTAGTGACCGGCACCAGCAACTTCGTAATGATCCTTCTTCTCTTTAGAAATGCCAGTGCATAAGCCATGAGCAGAGCGAGTTTGACCACTACCAGAGATGTCATCGAGCTCACCTTCAATCGTCAAGAGAGCTGTCTTTTTAATATCCTGCGGTTTAACAAGTTCATCGGCCACCTTCCAAGTGCCATTCGGTAGAGCATAGTCTTGGAATACTGTCTTAATAGTGTCGAGATAGAACTTGGCATCCAGGTCTAAGACTGCGTTGTACTCGTCATAAAAACGAATATGACCCTCAGCATCTTGCTCATCACCACGCACTAAGTTTTGAAAATAATCCCAGTGAGATTGAAGATGATTTTGTGGGTTCATGGCGATAAAGCCAGTGTGCTGTAAGAAGCCGGGATACACACGACGACCTGCTCCTGGGTAGTTTGGGGGCACGTTATAGATTACGTGACTCTCAAACCACTCAAAGGATTTTTGATCTGCTAAGTTATTGACTGCAGTTGGTGACTTGCGTGCATCAATCGGTCCGCCCATCATGATCATCGATGCAGGTGTCACTTCACCAGCCGAAGCCATTAAAGAAATAGCGCCTAAAGTAGGAACGGTTGGTTGACATACAGAAATGACATGTAAATCTTTTGCGCCAATCGTACGGATGAATTCTTGGATATAGTGAACATAGTCATCCAAACCAAAATCACCATCCTCAGCAGGAACGATGCGAGCATCAATCCAGTCGGTAATATAAACCTTGTGGTCTTGTAATAAGGTGCGTACTGTATCGCGCAATAAAGTAGCGTGATGGCCAGACATTGGAGCGACTACCAGCACTACCGGATCATTTTTTAATTTTTTAATGACTTCAATATCATCAGAGTAGCGTTTGAAGCGAACTAGTTTGCAAAATGGTTTTGCTAGAGTGGTGATTTCATGAATGGCAACTTCTCGACCATGCGCTGGAACGGCACGAATCCCAAATTCAGGCTTCTTGTAATTTTTTCCTAAACGGTAAAGTAATTCATAGCTTGCAGCCAAACGCTCAGAGCCGGGAACTAAGGAGGCGGGATTTGAACTATTAATAAATGCTTCAGATGCTGCTCTTGCCCAAGAGCTCACAGGTTGAAGCAGAGCCTTTTGAAATTCGTATAACTGATATAGCATGGTACCTCCGGTAATTCAGTGTATCCGCTTATTACGCTAAGACGCGGGCGATTGCTTTGGCTACCTTATCAATATTTTTGGTATTGAGTGCCGCCACACAAATGCGTCCAGTAGAAAGAGCATAAATGCCATCTTCTTTCTGTAAGCGATCTACTTGCTCAGCTGTTAAACCTGAGTATGAAAACATGCCACGCTGCTGCTCTATGAAGGCAAAATCTTGTTTGACTCCCGCAGCCGCTAATTTTTCAACCAAATCATGACGCATTGCTTTAATGCGATCACGCATCTGTGACAATTCATCTTCCCAGAGCTTGCGTAGCTCGGGTGTATTTAAAACTGTAGCAACAATTGCTCCACCATGGGTCGGTGGGTTGGAATAATTAGTGCGGATAACCCGTTTTAATTGAGACATTACACGAGTAGACTCATCTTTACTTTGTGTCACGATTGACAAAGCGCCGACTCGCTCACCATATAGTGAGAATGATTTAGAGAATGAGCTTGAAACAAAGAAGGACATGCCTGAATCTGCAAAAAGACGTACTGCGATTCCATCTTGCTCAATGCCTGCCGCAAATCCTTGGTAGGCCATATCTAAGAAAGGAATTAAGCTCTTGGTTTTGCAAATTTCAATTACTTGGCGCCACTGAGCTTCAGTAATATCGGCACCAGTTGGGTTATGACAGCAAGCATGCAACAAGACTGTAGTGTTCTTTGGGAATGACTCTAAGGACTTCACCATGCCAGCAAAATCAACACCGCGGGTCTTGCCGTCGAAGTAGTTGTATTCAACTACTTCGAAGCCAGCAGACTCAAAAATACCCCGGTGATTTTCCCAGGTTGGGTTGCTAATTGCGCAAGGGGCATTGAGGTTGAGTCGCTTAATAAAGTCAGCGCCTACACGTAATGCACCTGTACCACCAAGACACTCGGCAGTCACTACACGGCCATCTTTAATGAGTGCTGAGTCAGCGCCAAACAATAAATTTTGGACTGAAGTGTTGTAGGGGTTTGGCCCTTCAATCGGTATATAGCTGCGGGGTGAGCGTTTTGCAACGTGCGCTTCTTCAGCCTGAATGACCGCCTTCAACAGCGGTACCTTACCTTCATCCGTGTAGTACACGCCAACACCTAGGTTTACCTTATCGGGGCGTTGGTCGGCAACATAGGCTTCTGTGAGGCCAAAAATTGGGTCTTTAGGGGCTAATTGAACGGAGGCGAACAGGGTCATTTGTAGAGGGGTAAGGAGTTATATAGGTAGTAATTGACGTTAAATTCAACTTATTTCAGCTTAGTTATCTGGTTTTGAACTCAGATTCAACTATTTTCAAATAAAAACGGCAAAATCATTGTTTGTACAAAATTCGCTGTGAAGAAAACTCACAGTTGAAATGATAGCCGAGATGCCCCCTAAGTCACCCAAAACTGGCCCTAATTCCGAAGTGAAGGTCCTCCAAAAAAGCCCAGAGGCTGATCCTTTGGGGGAGGCTGGCCATGACTTAGATCCAGCCAAATTTGTGACTTTCCCAGGTTCGCCCTACCAGCTATATCAGCCATTTACTCCTGCAGGAGACCAGCCACAGGCAATTGAGGCTCTTGTTGAGGGAATCGAGGATGGTTTGACCTTCCAAACGCTTTTAGGGGTTACGGGGTCGGGTAAGACCTTCACGATGGCCAATGTCATTGCCAGAACAGGACGACCTGCCATCATTTTTGCCCCCAATAAAACCTTGGCGGCTCAGCTGTACAGCGAATTTCGAGAGTTTTTTCCTAAAAATGCAGTGGAATATTTCGTTAGCTATTACGACTATTACCAACCTGAGGCTTATGTTCCACAACGTGACCTATTTATAGAAAAAGATTCTTCTATTAATGAACACATTGAACAGATGCGTTTATCAGCAACCAAGAGTCTGCTGGAGCGTCGTGATGTCATCATCGTGGCAACGGTATCTGCAATCTATGGCATTGGTAATCCTGGCGACTATCACAGCATGGTGATGACCTTACGACCGGGTGACAAGATGAGTCAGCGTGATATTTTGATGCGTTTGATCGCCATGCAATATGACCGTAACGAGACGGATTTTAAGCGTGGGGTATTTCGAGTACGCGGCGATACTATCGATATTTTTCCGGCCGAACATAATGAGTTGGCCGTACGCGTTGAATTATTTGATGACGTGGTTGAGAGCCTGCAATTTTTTGATCCGCTTACAGGAAAGATTCGTCAAAAGATTCCACGCTTTACTGTGTACCCAAGTTCTCACTATGTCACTCCACGCGAAACCGTTCTCAAGGCAATTGAAACCATTAAAGAGGAATTACGCACTCGTTTAGATGAGTTTGTTAAGGATGGAAAACTCGTCGAGGCGCAACGTCTTGAGCAGCGCACCCGTTTTGACTTAGAGATGCTCAACGAATTAGGCTTTTGTAAGGGAATTGAAAATTACTCACGACACCTATCTGGTGCCGCTCCAGGGGAGGCTCCGCCTACCTTAGTAGATTACCTCCCAAATGATGCGTTGATGTTCTTGGATGAGAGTCATGTATTAATAGGTCAACTCAATGCAATGTATAACGGCGATAAATCTCGCAAACATACCTTGGTAGAGTTCGGCTTTCGCTTGCCTTCAGCGATGGATAATCGCCCGCTCAAATTTACTGAATTTGAAACGAAGATGCGTCAAACAATTTTTGTATCTGCAACACCTGCCGATTATGAGAGTACGCATCAGGGGCAAGTAGTGGAGCAAGTAGCTAGACCAACCGGTTTAGTGGATCCTGAAATTGAAGTCTTGCCAGCTAGTACACAAGTTGATGATTTGTTAAGTCAGATTCATGAACGCGTGAAGGTGACCGAACGTGTATTGGTAACCGTGCTCACCAAGAGAATGGCCGAACAGCTTACAGATTATCTTTCTGATAATGGGGTGAAGGTTCGCTATGTTCACTCTGATATTGATACTGTAGAGCGAGTAGAAATTTTGCGGGACTTGCGCCTAGGGGTTTTTGACGTATTGGTGGGTATTAATCTGTTGCGCGAAG
The DNA here is from genome assembly GCA_947468785.1 of Betaproteobacteria bacterium. GTDB lineage: Bacteria > Pseudomonadota > Gammaproteobacteria > Burkholderiales > Burkholderiaceae > Polynucleobacter. The sequence goes on along the minus strand of CANIMS010000023.1, from coordinate 5,759 downwards.
GCTTGGATATTCCGGAAGTTTCTCTCGTGGCTATTTTGGATGCAGATAAAGAGGGCTTTTTGCGATCCGAACGGAGTCTGATTCAGACCATCGGGCGCGCCGCCCGAAATGTGCGCGGTAAAGCCATTTTGTATGCTGATAGGATCACCGATTCCATGCGCCGAGCAATGGGAGAGACCGAAAGACGTCGAACTAAGCAAATTGCCTTTAATAAGCTCCATGGGATTGAGCCAAAAGGGGTGCAAAAGCGCATTAAGGACATTATTGATGGGGTTTATGACGTCAAAGAGAAGCGCCAGGAGATGCAGGTAGAGCAGGAGCGGGCACGCTATGAGGATATGAGCGAAAAGGACTTGGCGGGTGAAATTAAGCGGCTTGAGAAACAAATGAATGCTGAGGCCAAGAATTTAGAGTTTGAAAAGGCAGCTAGCACACGAGATCGACTTACCAAGGTAAAAGAAATGGCCTTTGGGGCCAGATCTAGGGACTTTCTTGGGTAATTGGATTCCCCTTCAAACTCTAGGTTAATTCCCGAGCAGATTAGTAGGGTATATGTTAAAGTTGAGTGGAATGGTTGGGTATTATCCATCCGACCGTGAGCTGTCCATAACAATCCATTACCAAGGTGACATATGAGACTTACAACTAAAGGCCGTTTTGCAGTAACCGCGATGATTGACTTAGCCCTGCGTGAAACGCATGGCCCTGTAACTTTGGCTGGTATCAGTCAGAGACAGAAGATCTCTCTTTCTTATCTCGAGCAATTATTCGGGAAGCTACGCCGCTTCAATATCGTTGAGAGCACCCGCGGTCCTGGTGGTGGATATACCCTTGCCCGTAAATCCGATGAAATTAGTGTTGCTGACATTATTGTGGCAGTCGATGAGCCTTTGGATGCTACGCAATGTGGCGGCAAGGGAAATTGTCATAGTGATGAAGAGAATCATGGTCGTTGTATGACGCACGATCTATGGAGCAATCTCAATTCTAAAATGGTCGAGTACCTTAGCTCTGTCACCTTAAAAGATCTTGTTCTTCAGCAGGAAGGTCGTGGCATCGTTATTCAAGACATGCGACAAAAGAAAATTAAAGTTGAAAGTGTTAAGGCTGCAAAAACAGCACCAGCACTTTCTGCTAAGAAAGAACCTGCTCCAAAAGCGCCATTAATCAACTCCGTTTTTAATCTGGCGCGACAGAGTTAATTAGCACCCCTCATCTATAAGTTAATCATGAACGCACCACAAGACCTACCGCAACAGCCGATCCCGATGTTTAGTCCAAAGCACTTTCCGGTGTATATGGATTACTCGGCTACTACGCCAATCGATCCGCAGGTGGTAGACAAGATGTTGCCTTATTTGCGTGAGCAGTTTGGTAATGCAGCTTCACGCAGCCATGCTTATGGTTGGGCTGCTGAAGAGGCGGTTGAGTGGGCGCGTTCAGAGGTGGCGCAGTTGGTTCATGCCGACCCTAGAGAGATCGTATTTACAAGTGGCGCAACTGAAAGTATTAACCTAGCAGTAAAGGGAGCGGCGCACTTCTATAAAGATCGCGGTAATCACATCATTACCGTGAAGACGGAGCATAAAGCCACTTTAGATACTTGTCGTGAGCTTGAGCGAGAAGGTTATGAAGTGACTTACTTGGATGTCTTACCAAATGGCTTGATTGACTATGCTCAGCTTGAAGTAGCGATGAAGCCCGGAACTATTCTGGTATCAGTGATGTATGTCAATAATGAAATTGGCGTCGTTCAGGATATTCCTAAAATTGGTGACTTATGTCGTTCGCGTGGCGTTATCTTTCATGTGGATGCTGCACAGGCAACTGGTAAGATCGAAATTGATCTAGAGAAAATTAAAGTAGATCTGATGAGCTTCTCAGCTCACAAGACCTATGGTCCCAAAGGAATTGGTGCTTTGTTTGTGCGCCGTAAGCCCCGCATTCGTATTGAGGCTCAAATACATGGCGGTGGACATGAGCGCGGTATGCGCTCTGGCACCCTTGCTGTTCATCAAATCGTTGGTATGGGTGAAGCCTTCCGCATGGCTCGTATCGATATGGTTGAGGAAAACAAACGTATCCGCGCATTACGTGATCGTTTGTTAGCTGGCTTAAAAGATATTGAAGAGGTTTATGTCAACGGTGATATGGATCATCGTGTGCCCCATAACCTCAATATTAGTTTCAACTATGTAGAAGGTGAATCCATGTTGATGGCGCTGAAAGACTTGGCGATCTCATCTGGCTCTGCTTGTACCTCTGCATCTCTTGAGCCTTCTTATGTGTTGCGCGCTCTGGGGCGTAATGATGAATTAGCTCACAGCTCCATTCGTTTTACATTAGGTCGTTTTACGACTGAAGAGGAAGTTGATTTCACAATCAAGCTTGTTAAGGAAAAGATTGCGAAGTTGCGAGAGTTATCCCCGCTTTGGGAAATGTATAAAGATGGAATCGATCTGAGCACGATTCAATGGGCAGCACACTAAATAATAATTAAATAAAGAAATAACGAGGGAATACCATGGCTTATAGCGATAAAGTGATTGATCATTACGAAAACCCCAGAAATGTTGGCTCTTTTGAAAAGGGTGATGACAGTGTTGGCACCGGTATGGTTGGTGCACCTGCTTGTGGTGATGTAATGAAGCTGCAGATCCGCGTTAACAATCAAGGTGTAATTGAGGATGCCAAGTTTAAGACCTATGGTTGCGGCTCAGCGATTGCTTCCTCCTCTTTAGTAACGGAATGGGTTAAAGGTAAAACTTTGGATCAAGCTTTAGAAATTAAGAATTCTTTAATTGCAGAAGAGTTGGCTCTTCCCCCAGTAAAAATTCATTGCTCAATCTTGGCTGAAGATGCTATCAAAGCTGCAGTTGCTGATTACAAAGAAAAACATCCAGCTAAATAAGCAGATTAAAACTATGGCAATTACCTTAACCGATAAAGCAGCTGCACACGTTAACCGCAATTTAGAAAAGCGCGGTAAGGGATGTGGACTGCGTTTAGGTGTTCGCACAACGGGTTGTTCTGGTTTAGCCTATCAATTGGAATATGTTGATGAGGCAGCCCCAGAAGATACGATGTTTGAATCCAATGGCGTAAAGGTCTTTATTGATCCCAAGAGCTTGGCCTATTTAGATGGAACAGAATTAGATTTTGTACGTGAGGGTTTGAACGAAGGGTTTAAGTTTCAAAATCCAAACGTAAAAGATGAGTGTGGTTGTGGCGAATCTTTCCGCGTCTGACGATTACTTTCGTTTTTTTGGCTTAAACCAGCAATTCAAGATCGACTTGTCTGTTTTAGATCAAGCTTATTTGTCCATACAAAAAGAAGTGCATCCTGATCGCCATGCTCGTGGCAGTGAAACAGAGCAGCGATTAGCAATGCAAATGGCAACTTTAGCGAATACTGCATATCAAACTCTAAAAAATCCTGTGCAACGTGGCCTCTATTTGTGCCAACTTCATGGGGTTGATGCGAAATTGGAAACTAACACAGCTATGCCCGCCGCATTTTTAATGAAGCAAATGGACTGGCGAGAAAATTTAGATGAGCAGTCTGAGAATATAGAGGCTTTAGAAGCTTTAATGGAGGAAGTTGAGTCTCTAAAGCAGGATACATTGCAGGAGATCACGCAAGCCATTGATCATGCTCAAAACTACCCACGTGCCGCTGAATTACTGCGCGGTCTTCTTTTTATAGATAAGTTTGCTATTGAACTTGATGATGCCATCGCGGCCTTAGTCTAGCTTTAAACTCGATCTCTTATGGCCTTATTGCAAATCTCAGAACCTGGTAAGTCCTTAGCTCCTCATCAACGGCGTATAGCCGTAGGGATTGACTTAGGAACAACCAACTCTTTGGTTGCTATTGTGCGAGATGCATTGCCAAAGGTCCTTCCAGATGCTCAAGGGCGCGAACTACTTCCGTCAGTTGTGCGTTATCTGCCTAATGGGCGAACTGAGGCTGGGTTTGAGGCGCTCGAGAGCATTGTGATTGATCCAAAAAATACCATTGTTTCTGTGAAACGTTTTATGGGTCGCGGATTGATGGATGTAGAGAATATTGAGAGCGCTCCTTATGACTTTGTTGATCAGCCAGGGATGCTCAAGTTAAAAACAGTTGCAGGAGACAAGAGTCCAATTGAAGTCTCCGCTGAAATTCTGGCGCGCTTGCGTCAACTGGCAGAAGACTCTGTAAATGATGACATTGTTGGAGCGGTGATTACTGTACCTGCCTATTTTGATGATGCACAGCGTCAGGCAACTAAGGATGCAGCTAAGTTAGCCGGCATTGAAGTTCTGCGTTTGCTCAATGAGCCTACGGCTGCTGCAATTGCCTATGGTTTAGACAATGCTACTGAAGGTGTCTATGCCGTCTACGATTTAGGCGGGGGTACCTTTGATATCTCTATATTGCGCATGAGTAAGGGTGTATTTGAAGTGCTCTCTACTGGTGGCGACTCTGCTTTAGGTGGTGATGATTTTGACCATCGCCTTTATTGCTGGGTGATAGAGCAAGCTAAGTTGTCACCATTATCCATTCATGATCACCGTACTTTATTGCAGGCTTGTAAACATGCAAAAGAGTTGCTTAGTCACAATCCATTAGCACGTGTTCATGTGACTTTATCTGATGGCACTATAGTGAATGTTGGTGTCAGTCAGGCTCAGTTTTTTGAGTTAACTCAAAATTTAGTAAGTAAAACATTAACAGCCTGCAAAAAAGCATTGCGCGATGCCGGCTTGAAGGCTCAAGATATTAAGGGTGTGGTGATGGTGGGCGGCTCAACTCGTATGCCCAATGTTCAACGTGCTGTCGGAGAATTATTTGGTACGCCACCACTTAATAATCTTAACCCAGACCAAGTAGTAGCCTTAGGCGCTGCAATGCAAGCAGACTTACTGGCTGGCAATCAAAGCAAGGATGATGAGTGGCTTTTACTAGATGTCATTCCTCTTTCTCTAGGAATTGAAACGATGGGTGGCTTGGTGGAAAAAATTATTCCACGTAATACGCCTATTCCTGTTGCTAGAGCACAAGACTTTACAACCTTTAAAGATGGACAGACTGCACTTGCGATCCAGGTGGTGCAAGGTGAGCGCGAGCTCGCTCAAGATTGCCGCTCTTTAGGTAAGTTTGAATTGCGTGGTATTCCATCTATGGCCGCTGGTGCCGCTCGAATTCGGGTTACTTTTCAGGTGGATGCCGATGGTTTGCTTTCAGTGAGTGCAACCGAGCAGGGCTCTGGCGTAAAAGCTTCTATTGATATCAAGCCTTCTTATGGATTAACTGATGCAGAGATTACTCGTATGCTGCAAGATGGCTTTTCTTCTGCAAAAGAGGATCTACTAGCAAGATCTTTGCGCGAAGAGCAGGTAAATGCACAGCGTTTACTCGATGCAGTAAAGACTGCACTCGATAGCGATCGAGACTTACTTTCCAAGGAAGAGCAATCTGCTATTGATCAGGAAATGGCAGTCTTACAAAAGATTTTGGATGAAGAAAGTGATAGCGCAGTAGTGCGTAAGGCAGTTGATCATGCCGCTAAGGCTACAGATGATTTTGCGCAAATGCGGATGAATGCCAGCATTCAAAAAGCCCTATCAGGCAAGAATGTTGCGGAAATCTAATATTAAAAAACGAATTAAGAATTAGAAAAGACCATGACTCAAATTGTTGTATTACCCCATAGTGAATATTGTCCAGAAGGCGCAGTTGTTGAAGTTGCTCCAGGAACATCGATCTGTGAGGC
>CANIMS010000022.1 GCA_947468785.1 Betaproteobacteria bacterium | reverse complement strand
AGACACGGTCGTTGATGTACTTCTTATCTTCCCAGCCATTTTTGAAGATGTGATACAGCACGCCAAACAAGAAAGGAATATCAGTGCCCGAACGAATACGAACGAACTGATCTGACTTAGCAGCAGTACGGGTATAACGTGGGTCAACCACAATCACTTTGCAACCATTTTCTTTTGCGTGCAACAAGCTCAACATAGAAACTGGGTGAGCCTCTGCAGCATTTGAACCAATGTACATGGCTGCTTTAGAGTTCATCATGTCGTTGTAGCTATTGGTCATCGCACCATAGCCCCAGGTGTTTGCAACACCAGCAACTGTAGTGGAGTGACAAATACGAGCCTGATGGTCTGTATTGTTTGTACCAAAGAAAGAAACCCACTTACGCAGTAAGTAGGCTTGTTCGTTGTTGTGCTTAGATGATCCAATGAAATACATGGCATCCGGAGAAAATTTCTCACGAATACTCTTCATTTGTGCAGTAATTTCAGTAAGGGCTTGGTCCCAAGAAATACGCTGATACTTTCCATCAACCAGCTTCATTGGGTAACGCAAACGATAGTCGCCGTGACCATGTTCGCGCAGTGAAGCACCTTTGGCGCAGTACGCACCCATATTGATTGGTGAATCAAATACTGAGTCTTGACGAACCCAAACGCCATTTTCAACAGTAGCGTCTGTAGCACAGCCTACTGAACAGTGGGTGCAAATCGTTCTCTTAACCTCAATCTTGCCTTTGCCATCCAGCATTGCCTTGCTAGGCTCTGCTGTAGCTTTTTGCACCAATGTTAATTGGCTAGCAGCAATACCAGCACCAACGCCGACTCCCGAACGCTTTAGGAAAGTTCGGCGATCCATAGTGGGTACCGCTGCTTTTAAGCCGCGGGATAAGCTACCAATCAAATGTGATGTGGAGCGACTGCTTTGTGGGGTGTTGGATTTACGAGTCAGACTCATATGTTGTCCCTGAGAAAGTTTTTTATTTATTTAGTAATAGTGAAATCAATATCTAACGGCATTTGCTATTTAAAGCATGGTGCTTTCGTAATACTTACGCATATGCGCTGTGATTTGATGTCCTTCATCTTTAGCCTTCACAGTGCTACCAATTTCCTGAATAACAGCTTTACCAATAGAAGTTTGGGAAGCTACAGCAACTGCCCCAACAGTGGCACCTGCGCCAATAAAAAATTTACGGCGAGATTGCTTGTTTTCATCGCTTAAAGCAACTGTTGATTTTGTGCTCATGGCATGCTCCTATGTTATTTTTCTTAAATCCTACCAAGTGTAATTGGTAATTGCATTTTTAGCATATTTGAATATTTACATATTTGAATATTCATAAGATCTAAGGGTTTTCCCTTGTACTGATCCAAGCTTAAATCATGTCAAAGCTCTGACCCTCAATTGCCAGAAACTCTCTAGTGAGCGCGGCGACTGGATGGTAGAGATGCATTTCTGGAATCGCTTCAATGGCATCACATAATTCTTCGTACCAAGGACGAATATGATCATTGAAGAAAACCCTTTGATTTGTAAGGTTTGATATCTCCACATCATCGCCGGCAATTAGATAGCGCATGACCTCGCAAAGAGCTGAAATGTGATCTTCAGTCTCAGTAACCTCTTCAGCAGCTTCAAGTCCAAATTCGTCTAAAGCCCTGCGAATATTAACCAGGGGCTTCTCGTTGAGGTGGCCCGCCATATAGAAGGATCCATTAGGAACAATATTGGGCTTGCCAACACTAATGAAATTCAGATCAAACTCATCCTGCCAGGCTTTAGCTGGATTATTTTTAGCTACCTCAACTACATTCATCCAAGCTTTGGCTAAAGGTGCTTCATCAGCAGCATCCTGCTGATCGGCTGTAGCAGCAATTTGATCTAAAAGCGCTTGATCTGGCGGCAGATGAAAAAATCTAGCAATCAAACCATAGAGATCGGCTCTCGCTAAATCCTCTGGCAGACCCACGTCCCCTACTTCAGTTGAGGGATTATCTTTTGCTACTTCTTTTGAGATTTCGCTCATGTTTCTTTCTTCACCATATCTACTACTCGACAATCACCACACATCTTGAGTCTATCCATCGCAGCGCCAGCAAAAGCCCCATGGGCGCCCAACTTCGTCAACATCAGATCAACCATCTTGAGAGTTCCAAACGCTTTGCCGCAACTGATGCAATGAAAAGCCTGAGTTTCATTGAGGATTGTTCTTTGTTTACGCTGCTCAACAGTTTGCAGACGGGGATTTAAAGTCAGAGCTTGCTCTGGGCAAGTCTGCACGCAGATGCCGCATTGCACGCACTGCTTTTCGATAAAGGAAAGAATCGGCTCATCTGGGTTATCCAAGAGAGCGCCTTCAGGACAGCTACTGACGCAAGACATGCACAAGGTACAAGCATCTTTATTGATATTTAAGCCGCCTAATAAAGATGACTTCGGCAGAACAGCACCCGCCTCTGGCAATGGAGTCTTAGCTTGTTTTTGCAAATGCTCTAGTGCTGCCTCAAGAGTTTCGCGTTTCTGGCTAGACAAGCCAAAACTTGCAGGAGTACAAATCGCCTTCAGGGCGCCACGCTGACGCAATGCAGCCATCGCCTTAGAAACGGTTTGCAAATCATCAGCTGATTGAGCCATGATTAAATGAACACGCTCATCAAAGCCATAAGCCTTCAAGATCGCATTAGCAAGCTCAGCCTGCTCTTCAAGAGTTGCTCGATAAGCTGGGTCTTCATCACCACTTAATAACAAGACCACTTCTGCAAACCCAGAAATGAGAGCGCCAAGCCATAAATCCAAGCCAGTAGACGCAATATGCTCAATTCCATAGGGAATGACAAAGGATGGCAAGGCTTCAAACTGTTTCGGCAATACATGTGCGGAGCGGCCCAAGCCATCAATCATTTGAGTGCCGGCCTTCAAAGTATGCAAAAGCAGACTCGGCGCAGTAACTTGATTGATTTTCTTCGCTTCAGCAGTAAAGACTGAGGCGATTGTTTTTAACTCTTTACCTTGATGGGGCACACTAGGATAGTTGTAGCGCATCGCACCCGATGGGCAAGCCGTAGAGCATGCTCCACAACCCATGCAGAGATTGGGATTAACCTCAACACTACCTTGGCCATTTTTGAATACAGAGCTAATGGCTCCAGTCGAGCAGACATCAATGCAAGCATTGCAACCTACTTTTCCATTTCGGCCATGTGCACAAATTTTTTCGTTATAGACAAAATATTTAGGCTTTTCAAACTCGCCCACCATCTCTAATAATTGATTCACGACCAATGCTTGCTCTAAGGGATCTTTGCCTGGAGCAAAATATCCCTGAGGCGTTTGACTCATACGCATTTTTGGGTCTTCACGTAAATCCAAAATCAAATCAAATTCAGAGTTACGTTTTCGCTCAGCTCGATCAAAGGAAATTGCCCCAATACTAGCGCACGCAGTGACGCAATCACGATGTGATTTACATTTAGTCAGATCAATCTGAAAGGAGAGATCAATGGCATTCTCGGGGCAGACTTCAACGCAAGCACCGCAACGCGTACACATTTCTGGATCAATTGGATTTTGCAGATCCCAGTCGACTGAGAACTTGCCAAGATAGCCATCTAGCTTAGTCACTGCACCGGTATAAATGGGATAGTTTCGCGCTAGAGGTAAATCACCAGGCTCAGTACACAAGACAGAAACATCTAATGACCCGCTCAGTTTTTCTGCCCAAGGCAATGCTACAGATCCAGCACCAATAATGAAGAGCCTTCCTTGACTTTCATAATTCACGACCGGGACGGGCTCAGCTTCTGGCATATCGGCCAAAGCAAGCAACGCAGCAATCTTGGGTCCCGATGCTTTAGCTTCTTGAGTCCAACCCGCCACTTCGCGAATATTGACAAAGCGCAATGGTGCCACTAAGGGCTTTTGTGACTGCTCCGCTAACTCATTAAATAAAGCACCCTCTTGGGTACAGGCGACCACTAATGAATCAGATCCATCAAGTGCCTTTAAAAAAGAGCCGACCTCTTGTCTACACAAAGAGCGATGCACTGGGACACCAAGCGCCTTAGTATCTAAAGGCATAGTGCCATTACAGTTACAAACTAGTTTTTGACTCATGCACTATCTTCTTTGGTTTTTTTCTGGGTAGGTTCTATCGATACTTCATCCAAGTTAGCAGGTTTAGCCTGCGCTGATGAATCTGTGGATGTTAAATCAGTTTGGCCCTGGGCTTCCAAAAGCGGATCATTGGACTGAGATAAAGCCGCTTTCTCTGCAGACTGCTTCTCACCTGCAGCCGAATCAGGCTCAGGTTTACGAAACAGGTTGAGCATATCGCTCTGAACCATTCTTTCTAGCATACCTGGAGGCAAGGGATCGGGTTTGGAGTAATCGTCAATATAGATATCTAAGCCGTCCATCACGTTGAAATGGGGGTCAGTAAACATCTTCTTCAGCGCGGCTTGCTGAACTGCAGGATCAACATCCGGCTTCATAAAAGCGGAAAAATCTGGATCAAATCGATCGATTTTTTCTACATCTTCAAGTGTTACTGGAGGGGTAGCCTGCACTTCTGGATCTGAAGCGATGGTCGGCGGAGGAATCTCCTCTTGAACTTTCTCGGGCTCTATTTCTTTGCCAGCCTTACGCTTAGACCAACGACTTAAGAAACCATCTGCCATCATTCCTCCGCTGGGCGATTTGCGCCCTTGAATGATGCTGGCTTGTGCCGTTTTTTGGGCTCAGGTCGATAGTTTTCATTGACATACTCTTGTAACCAAGACGCATGCTCATCGCTCATAGGAACTAAATCTACTGACTCGCCACCATCTAATAGACGTGCAGCTTCGTTATAACTAACGCAAATCCGATGAGGCACCGCACAGGATGACTCAGATTTCGCTAGTGAGATTGATTGCTCATCGATATACCGATCAATATCTTCCTCTAAACGCCACATCACAAACCAGCTTGGCGTAGTTGCCGACACATTGAGATAGTAGCCCTCAGCTTCATCTGGAAAGAGATTGAGCTCATATCCGGTAAATAACCACGACTCCCCATCAGCATCGCGGCCTAAGAATTGACCACAAATGGGTTTACTTTCTTGTCGTTGAGAATCAAATTCCCCAAAATCAGGCAGCACTTCCTGAGGCACCCATCGAAATGAAATCCATGGGTTATCGATATTCTGCTTACGCATCAATACAGCAAAGCGCATAAGTCCTCAGGTATTTTGAATCACAATATTAGGAAATTTACTGCTCATATCTTTAGCTAGGTTAGCAACCCGAATGGCGACTTGTCTAGCAATGTTTTTATAAATTGCACTGATTGCCCCATCAGGATCCGCAACCACTGTTGGGCGACCAGCATCAGCCTGCTCACGAATGGAAAGGTTTAATGGCAAGGCTCCTAAAAAGTCAACCTTATACTCTTTGCACATTTTTTCTCCGCCACCTGCACCAAAGATATGCTCTTCGTGGCTGCAATTTGGGCACACATAGGTACTCATATTTTCGATAATGCCGACGATCGGTACGCCGACCTTTTCAAACATCTTTAAGCCCTTACGTGCATCAAGCAAAGCAATATCTTGAGGGGTAGTCACAATGACGGCGCCCGTTACAGGAACTTTTTGTGCAAGCGTTAACTGAATATCACCTGTGCCTGGTGGCATATCGACAATCAGGTAATCAAGATCGCGCCAACGAGTCTGGCGTAGCAACTGCTCTAATGCAGAAGTCACCATTGGGCCTCGCCACACCATCGGCGCATCAGCATCTATCAAAAATCCAATCGAGCTTGCTTGTAGTCCATGACCTTCCATGGGTTCAATCGTGTTTTCTTCAATTGATTCTGGTCTACCGGTAATGCCTAGCATCATCGGTTGACTAGGGCCATAAATATCCGCATCAAGAACGCCCACTTGCGCACCTTCAGCTGCAAGCGCTAATGCCAAGTTCACGGCTGTTGTAGATTTACCGACTCCACCCTTACCACTGGCTACAGCAATAATATTTTTAACGCCCGGTAATAGCTTCACACCTCTTTGAACTGCATGAGCAACAATTTGACTGCTCATATTCACGCTCACATTTTTGACACCCGGGAGCTCTCGCAGGACATTAATGGTGGATTTACGAATAGCGTCAAATTGACTCTTTGCCGGATAGCCCAAGACAATATCTAGGGAAATATCACCATCTTCCACGCGTAAATTTTTAATATTTTTAGCGGTAACGTAATCAATCTGTGTATTTGGATCGATTAAGTTTTTTAATGCCGCTTGAACTACTTCAACAGTAACTGCCACAACTTTCTCCTAAGAAACCCCCTCCTTAACGGAGGCGATAAAGTGATTTTTTATTAATTACAAATATTGAATGAGTGGGTAGGTTAACCGCACAAAGGAAAATTTGCTGAAAAGACCATAAGCAGCCATGAAAGGCTAATTAAATTAGATTTAGAAAATGAGCAGGCTTAGGTAATAAACGATCATCGACATCAGCGCGGTTGCAGGAATCGTGAAGATCCATGCCCAAATGATGTTTCCTGCCACCCCCCACCGAACCGCGCTAGCTCTTTGCGTTGAGCCCACACCAACAATAGCCCCAGTAATCGTGTGGGTAGTAGATACCGGAATACCGATGGCTGTTGCCGCAAATAAGGTGATCGCACCACCAGTCTCAGCACAAAATCCACCCACCGGTTTGAGCTTAGTCAGCTTTTGACCCATCGTTTTAACAATCCGCCAGCCACCGAACATGGTACCCATTGCAATCGCTATATAACAAGAAATAATGGTCCAGGTTGGCGGCATTTTGGCGCTCGCCTCTGCATAACCAGTAATGATGAGTAAGAGCCAAATAATGCCAATCGTTTTTTGCGCATCATTACCGCCGTGACCTAGGCTATAAGCCCCAGCTGAAACCAATTGCAAGCGACGGAACCAGCGATCTGTTTTTGCAAGATTGGCATTTTTGCAAACCCAAGCCACCAACAACATCATTAAAGAACCTAATAAAAAACCAACGAAGGGTGAAATGAAAATGAAAGAGACAGTCTTAATAATTCCAGACCACACTAGCCCATCAAAGCCAGCCTTGGGAAGGGTTGCGCCAACTAAACCCCCAATTAATGCATGGGATGAGCTAGAAGGAATTCCGTAATACCAAGTGATGACATTCCAAGCAATAGCGCCAACTAGAGCGCCAAAGATGACATGCAGATCGATAGAGCTCGGATGAACAATTCCCTTGCCAACTGTTGCCGCCACACTTAAATGAAAAATAAAGATTGCTAAGAAATTGAAGAATGCAGCAAAGACTACTGCCTGTTGCGGCTTAAGAACCCCAGTGGATACCACCGTAGCAATAGAATTAGCAGCATCATGAAAGCCATTCATGAAATCAAACGCAAGTGCTAGCACTACCAAGAGCACTACTACCCAAAAAGCTACTTCTATCGCTGCCAACTTATTTCGCCTTAAGAGTTTTCAAGAACGATGCCTTCAACCAAATTGGCAACGTCTTCACATTTATCAGTCACTTCCTCAAGCAATTCGTAAATACGCTGCAATTTAATCAATTCACGTACCTCGATTTCTTCACGGAACAATCGAGTAATCGCCTCAGATAGCAAACGATCGGCTCCGGACTCAAGATGGTCAATTTCATCACAGGTTTTTAAGGCAGCTTTAGCAACCTCTGGATCAGAAATACCCTTTAGGGTGCCAACAGCATTTTTCACGCTGATACAGCATTGATTGCAAAGTTGGGCCATCTGAATCATTTCAGGGGTCATTTGCTTTACGTTATACAAATGCATTGCTTCAGTGCCATTTTGGAGCAAGTCTGCCACGTCATCCATCGTATTGATCAGTGAAAAAATTTGATCACGATCGATTGGAGTAATAAAAGTTTTATGCAAACGACGATGAACTTCCTTCACTACATCATCACATGCATGCTCAGCTCTATCTACATCTTGCGTATATTTTGCGCGCAATGATTCATCGTTGTAATGCTCCACAAACTTTAAGAAAGATTGGGAAGCTGAAACAATATTGTCAGCGTGTTCATTAAATAAAACGAAGAAATTACCATCGTGAGGCATTAACTTACTGAAGAACATAAATCACGATCCTTTGGGAACAAAAACTGCGGGTTTTGTTAGATTTGCCGACATTCTAAACAAATGCTAATTTGAGACTGGAAATCCAGCATCTGATATAAGCTGGCTAGCCTGTGTTTTTGATAACGAGGTCTCCAAACTCACCGTCTGGGTCGCCAAATCAGCCTTTACCATTGCCTGGGGATCCTGGGACTGAATAGCCCTAGTCACGGCATTAATGCAGCCCCCACAAGTCATTCCAGATACTTTTAGACTAAACATCGCAACCCCTTAGCATTGAAATTGTTTGGTAAGAAGTAGATTATCTTCCATATGAGCATCGCAAAAGACGCTAATTCCAAACTATTTACCTTAGATATTGGTGGCATGACCTGCGCCTCCTGTGTGGGGCGGGTTGAAAAAGCCTTAGATAAAGTTCCAGGGGTTGAGGCTGCAACAGTCAACCTAGCCACAGAACAAGCTCGAATTCGGCTAAAACCCGGAAGCGGGGTTCGTATCGAGGATGTGATTGCGCAGGTCCAAAAGACTGGGTATGAAGCTAAATTAAGCAATCCCCATGGCATCCCAATCGCGTCCCCAGGTAAAGGCTTTTGGGGATCTGATGGTTTAGGGCGCGTTTTACTGGGGTTTACTCTTTCAGCCCCCCTCTTTTTACCAATGTTCTTCATGCCCTTTGGCATACATTGGGCGCTTTCACCAGAGTGGCAGCTTCTGCTTGCAACTCCTGTGCAATTCTTTTTGGGCTGGCGTTTTTATAGAGCAGGTTTTAAATCCTTAATGTCAGGTGTTGGCAATATGGATCTGTTGGTAGCGCTTGGCACTAGTGCAGCTTATGGTCTTAGCGTCTATCAAATGCTGAGCTCTTCGCATACAAATCATGAGCTCTATTTCGAAGGTTCTACTGTCATCATTTGCATGGTGCTTTTAGGTAAATGGCTTGAAGCGAGAGCGAAACAACAAACCAGTGAGGCTATTCGAGCGCTTCAAAAACTTTGGCCAGAGCATGCCAAAGTTCTGGATTCTCAAATGACTATTGGAGAGGGATCACCACTTGATCAATACCGTGATCTGCCCTTAGAGCAGGTATTCCCAAAAGATCGTGTGTTGGTTTTGCCTGGTGAACGCATTCCTGTGGATGGTCTTATTCTGTTTGGCAAAAGCCATGTGGATGAATCTCTTCTCACCGGAGAGAGTGAACCCGTCAAAAAGCAGGTCAAGGATCTAGTGATTGGTGGCGCACTAAACGGCGAAGGTGTTTTAGTGATCGAAGCCCAGGCGGTAGGTGTTGAGAGTGTTCTCTCAAAAATCATCGCCTTGGTAGAAGATGCACAAACTCAGAAGGCACCAATCCAGAAATTGGTTGATCAAGTGAGCGCCATTTTTGTGCCGAGCGTCATCATCATTGCCATCATTACTGGAATAGCCAATTGGATCTATTTAGATTCTGCTTCCATCGCCATATTGCGCGCTGTTTCAGTACTCGTGATTGCATGTCCTTGTGCACTGGGATTAGCTACACCTGCTGCCATCATGGCAGGAACTGGAGTTGCAGCGCGCTTTGGTATCTTAATTAAAGACCCACAGGTACTTGAGCAAGCCCATCGTCTCAATATTGTTGCATTTGACAAAACTGGCACACTCACTATTGGTAAGCCTAGACTGCTCTCACTCATCCCCTTTGACGTCAACATCAATACCGATGAAATCTTGGCAAGCGCGGCTGGTTTACAAATGGGTAGCGAGCATCCTTTAGCGAAAGCGCTTTTAGAGGCCGCAAAAGATAAGCACATCTCCCCCATACCGCCCTCTGCCAGCAAAGCGCTCGTGGGCGTTGGGATTGAGGGCAAACCCACTTCAGGACTCTGGGCCAACCAGACTCTATGCCTTCAAAGCATCGCCTCTTTAGGGGCCAGTCCAACTATTTCTGCAATCTTAGAAAAAGCACAAGCCTGTTTTGAGGCTGGTCAGACTGTTTCCGTTTTGATGGTGCTTGAACCCTCACCATATCCGCTCGCAGTTCTTGGCTTTGGGGATGAACTCAAAAGTAATGCTAAAGAGGCGATTGATGCTCTCCACACATTACACATTCGAACGGTGATGCTTTCAGGAGATAACCAAGCGGCGGCTGCACGCGTTGGCAATCTGATTGGTATTGACGAAGTTTTTGCACAAATCATGCCAGGCGATAAAGCGCAGATTATTCGCAAACTCCAAACTCATAGCGCTGATCAACAAACTCATTACGTTGCTATGGTTGGTGATGGCGTCAATGATGCCCCTGCTCTTGCCGCTGCCGATGTCGGCATGGCCATGTCTACAGGAACTGATGTAGCCATGCAAGCAGCTGGAATTACTTTAATGAGAGGGGATCCTGCACTCGTTGCAGATGCAATTGATATTTCTAAGAAGACTTGGAACAAAATCAGACAAAATTTATTTTGGGCTTTCGCATTCAATACAACTGGTATTCCATTAGCGGCACTAGGATTTCTCTCGCCCATGCTTGCAGGAAGCGCCATGGCGCTATCTAGTTTTTGTGTTCTGAGTAATGCCCTCTTACTAAAACGCTGGCGCCCTGCTCGACACTAAACTGACTATTTAGTTTTGCGAATCAATTCGATATCACCATAAAACGCTTTTGCTTCTGACTTAGTATTGTCAGTATCAGTCAACAAGGCAATTCCAATCACTTCGCCTGGTGATTCACCATAGGCATTCCGAAAATCGGCCTCAAGATCTCGCTGATGCAAATGCCATTGCCCAAGCCTGTCCCAACCAGAATCCACCACAATCATTTTGATACGTGAAGTATGTGGGTTATCCAAAATAGAATTAATCGGTGATTTACCTGACCATATATACATCAGCGTTGCATAAGGTAATTCCTGTCCGCTAATTAAATTGGCCATCTCAAAGGTCATCTTTTCCTTCAGGGATAACTTCGTTTTATTGCCATCGAAGGCAACCAAAATACGAAGGGGTGCATCATCATGAATGCGCTCAGCATTGTCAGCCTCAGGAATAGGAATGGTCGTCTTCCACTCCCACTTCAACCACAAATTTTGTGCAGCCCTGGGTTTTAATTTGACCGCCAATCCAGAGGCTGAGGTTTTAGAGTTCGCACTGAGCACTGTCCTGCCTTGATAGTTCTCTAGACGGTAGACCGTATTCTTTTTATTAGGAGCTATTCGATAAAAATGCCATCCTCCCGGCATGCCTGCGCGAGCAGTCTGCGTAGAGAACTTAGGTAATTCTTCTTGAGTGGGTACTTGATCCATGCTGATAGTCTGACCAAACTCATCTTGAACCGTACCACTACCAAATCCAGCGCAACCGGCTAATGCTGTAGCCAGGAAAGGTATGAAAAGAAAATGGCGATCAATATTCATGTAGCAATTGTCCCAAAGAACGTAGCAAGTGAGTCTAAAATCCATCCATGCGCAATTACTCACCCTCTGCCTGGACTGCAATCTGTATCAGTATTGCTGCCTTAGTGCATTTTGCGCTTGGTTTTGCAATCGAGTTTTCTGTCGATGAAGCTCACTATGCCTTATATGCCCAACGTCTTGCATGGAGTTACTTCGATCACCCTCCTCTCGTTGGGTGGATTCAGTGGCCTTTGGTTGCCCTGACCTCCTCCGAAGGTCTGATCCGCCTAATACCGGAATTACTCTGGGTAATTGCCTGCATTTTGGTGTATCTAGTAACGCTAGAGCTCCATCGATACATACAAAATCGCCACACCAATTTTTTAACTTCAAATCTTCCCTCTTCTAATCTGAGTGGCCTAATGGCTGTGCTCGCTGTTATTGCCGCCCCAATGCCGCATATATTGGCAATTGGCTTGCTTCCGGACAGCATCCTTGCACCACTCAGCCTTGGAATTCTCTGGATGGCTCTTCGATGGTTGCGCCCTGAATCTTTTCGCCTTGGTGAATGGCTTCTCTTAGGTGCTTTACTAGGTCTAGCTGGCTTAAGTAAATATACGGCAGCTTTTACTGCTATTGCATTGCTACTCGTCTTCCTCAGTGTTCCCAAAAAATCCTGGATTACTCAATGGGGATTTTGGTTTGCTGCCCTACTAGCACTCATCATCATTGCCCCCGTCCTTTATTGGAACTGGACTAATGATTGGATTTCTTTTAAGTATCAAATCGCACACGGCGGAGGTGGCACTTGGCTTTGGAGAGGCGTAGGCGTATTCCTATTGTTACAAATAGTGGTGTTTGGTCCGTTGATTATTTTGGGTGGCATCGTTTTTATTAAAAACTTTGTTCACACCAATACTGTTTCTTTGATAGCGTTACTAGGATTCTTTTTAATTCCGTTTGCAATCTTTGCAAGTCTTTCTGGCGGCGGTGGCTTGCCACACTGGACAACACCAGCATGGTTTTGCATGGCACCTTTTGCTGGCATTGGCTTAGCAAAAATGTGGTCATCTCAACATCGCCTTTGGATTCGTATTTTCT
>CANIMS010000021.1 GCA_947468785.1 Betaproteobacteria bacterium | reverse complement strand
TCGCAACCCTGTTTGACTGCTTCTACGATGCTATTGCAAATACGCTCATACGCCTTTCCATCTACTGTCCCACTTGGATTTGAAAAGGCGCAGACGGGGGTAATAATTTCAACATTTTCTTGTTGAGCTATTTGGATGAATGCACCCATTGCAGTTCTGGCATGCTCTTGATCTAGAAAGGCATCATTGCCCCAATAGGGATTAAATGCTTCGAGTGGTGAGGCAATGGGTGAGAAGGTATTGGTCTCATGCTGAAAGCGCGCGATGACCCATTTACCTAAGCTCTTTTTATCTTGCATTGGTCCTACCGTATCAATTAGCGATGAATTGGCTTAGCAAATGCCAGCATGGAGTGGAGTAGAACATTGGCCCCAGCTTCGAGATGTTCGGCCTTAGCATCTTCAATTTCGTTATGGCTAACACCATCTTTACAGGGTATGAAAATCATTCCGGTAGGCGCTAAACGATTCATGTAGATAGCATCATGGCCAGCTCCCGATACCACATCCATTTGAGAGTAGCCCAAGTCAATGGCTGCTTGCCGAATCGTATCAACGCAATTGGCATCAAAATTACATGGCGGAAAGTACGACACTTCCTTTAAATCGATGGCAATGGATTTTTCCTTCGATACTTGTGCAATGTATTCCTTCAATAGGGAAGTCATCTTTTCTAGTGTTGCAGCATCGGGATGCCGTATATCAATTGAAAATTGCACTTGGCCGGGAATCACATTTCGGCTGTTCGGAAATACCTGAACCATGCCAACCGTACCTCTACCATGGGGCTTAAATTCGTTGGCTATGGCCACGACCCTTTGCATAATGCTTGTCGCATGTTGTAGAGCATCAATGCGAATATCCATAGGTGTTGGGCCCGCGTGAGCCTCAAAGCCTTGTACCGTGCAATCAAACCAACGTAAACCCATAACAGCAGGTACTACGCCAATGACTTTGTCTTTATTTTCAAGCACGGGGCCTTGTTCAATATGGGCCTCAAAGTAAGCGCCACAAGGATGTTCACCAGGTACTTGCTCTCCAAGAAAACCAATACGTTGCAATTCTTCTTTCACTTTTTTGCCAGCGATATCGGATGCTTCATAAGCATGTTCTAGACTGACCACTCCCGCAAAAACTCCTGAGCCCATCATTACGGGAGTAAAGCGGGAACCTTCTTCATTCGTCCAAAACACCACTTCAATCGGAGCCTCAGTTTCAATTCCGTGATCATTGAGTGTTTCAATGACCTCTAGACCGGCAAGTACACCATAATTGCCATCATATTTACCGCCGGTAGGTTGTGTATCGATATGGCTGCCAGTCATGATGGGAGCAAGCTGCGTATTCTTTCCTGGACGACGCATAAAGGTATTGCCAATTTGGTCGGTAGTGATCTCCAAACCTAAGCGAAGAGCTTTATCTACCACCCATAGACGACCTTGTTGATCCAGATCTGTCAGTGCAAGTCGGCAAACACCACCTTTTTTAGTAGCTCCAATTTGAGCAAGCTCAAGCAGCGAGTGACAGAGTCTGTCTCCGCGTACTCGAAGATCGCGTAATGGGCTTGCGCTGCTCAAAACTAAAATGCCTTCTTGAGAACCTTGTTAAAGGTCTCAAGGAAAGATTGGAGTTCAGCAGGTGTAGCAACAAAGGGTGGCCCAAGTGCAATGGTATCCCCAGTGATGCGAACCAAGATGCCATTCTCTATACAGCTTTCAAGGACTTGCATACCTCGCAGTCCAGGTTTTCCAGCAACTGGCTCTAAATCCAATCCTGCTGCTAGGCCGCAGTTACGAATGTCTAGTATTCCGTTCATACCTTTGAAAGAGTGAACTCCATCCTCCAAAACCTTTTCCAATACTTTGGTTTTTTCCATGATGCCGTCGTTCTCAAAGATATCTAGTGCGGCGTGTGCTGCGGCAGTAGCAATCGGATGACCCGAGTAGGTAAAGCCATGGAAAAACTCAACGAGTTGTTCTTGGCCACCAGCATTGACGATCGTGTCATAAATATCTTGACGCACGATAACGCCACCCATGGGGATGACGCCATTGGTAATGGCTTTAGCAAAAGTGATCATGTCTGGTTTAACGCCAAAACGATCTGCGCCAAAATTGGCAGCCAGGCGACCAAAGCCAGTAATGACTTCATCAAAAATCAAGAGCATGCCATGTTTGTCACAGATCTCACGTATTTTTTGTAAGTAGCCAACCGGTGGAACAATCACACCAGTAGAGCCTTGAACGGGCTCCAAAATGACGGCAGCAATATTGCTGGCATCGTGCAGCGCCACAATGCGCTCTAATTCATCGGCTAAGTGAGCGCCCCAAGTGGGCATCCCTTTTGAAAAAGCCATCTGAGAAAGATTGAGGGTGTGGGGGAGGTGATCAACTCCGGGGACCATCATGGCACCAAAGGATTTTCTATTGGTAGGAATTCCGCCAACCGAGATGCCGCCAATACAGCCACCATGATAGGCACGTTCACGACCTATAAAGCGAACGCGACTCGCTTCGCCTTTGGCGCGATGATAGGCAATGGCCATTTTAAGTGCAGTATCAACTGCCTCAGAACCTGAGTTCACAAAAAATACTTTGTTTAAACCTGCTGGTGCGTACTGAGTAATTCTTTCGGCGAGGCGAAACGTCTCTGGCCCAGCCATTTGAAAGGCGGGAACATAATCCATTTTTTGGTACTGCTTTTGAATGGCTTCGATAATGCGTGGGTCACCATGACCTAAAGGCGAAGTCCAAAGACCAGATGCGCCATCAAATAATTGACGTCCATGATCATCTGTGTAGTAAATCCCTTTAGCGGCCACCATAATCTTGGGTTTACTTTTAAAGTAACGATTAGGTGTGTAGGGCATCCAATAAGCATCCATATTGATGGCATTGGCTGCTGAGTCAGAATCTTTGAATTGGGATGTCTCAATTTTCATATTAGGTGTACCTCTGTGTGATCAATGTTTGTGCCAATCAATGATAAGCCTTTCAAAAAGGGTAGTGGCTTGGCTAATCTTCTCGGTATAGCAAAATTCGTTGGTTTGATGAGCCATTTCGGGTTGCCCTGGGCCCAAGACCACTGTTGGAGGATCTCCAATGAGGCCCTTTAGCGCCGATGCATCCGTAAAGTAAGAGATTGATTTAGGACTTGCTTCTACGCCATTGATCTCCTGGCATTGAGCAAATACGGTTTTGATCCAAGGATGGTCTGGCGGGGTGTAAATACCCTCAACATCCATGATGGTCTCTAGTGTGATATTGGGGCCAAGCGCCTTACATAAGCAGCCGTAAATGTGTTTGTGACTTTGTCCAGGTACGGTACGAATATCTAAAGTCATTTCAGCTGCATCGGGTACGGAGTTGATATTGAGGCCTGCTTTAGCAGTGCCTACATTAATCGTTCCTTGACCCATTAAATCGTGAGGCGGAGTATCAAACGTAAACTGCTCCATCACCAGTGCACCTTTAGCAATTTTAAAGAATGCGTTATCACCACGTTCAGGCATTGAGCCATGCGCTGTAATGCCTTCTGCTTTTGCTCTGAGCCAATAAGCTCCCTTATGACCAATGATGGGCTCATTCGCAGTTGGCTCTGCAACGATGAAGCAGCCCACATTGCCAATGAAATCGATCACCTGTTTTTGTGCGGCGATAAAAAACGCGCCTTCACAGCCCGTCTCCTCGCCCGCGGTAATGATGAGACTTACCCCATTACCATTTTTGGAGAGCTCAGCGGTTCGCATAACGGCCACCACAAATGCCGCAATGCCACTTTTCATATCACTCGAACCACGTCCATAAAGCTTGCCATCCAAAATTTCACCGCCAAATGGATCAAAGTCCCATTGACGATCTCCAAGAGGAACTACATCAACGTGGCCAGTAAAACAAATATTGGCTTTACCCGGTTTGCCGGGAATGCGCGCTACGACACTGCGTCGTCTGGGGGCAAAGTCGACATTCATGCATTCAAAATGAGCAGACTCTAATAGTTGCGTTAAGTAATCGCAAAGCTCATCTTCATTGCCTGGTGGATTGATCGTATTAAAGCGAATGAGATCTTGGGTTAGCTTGATTGGATCTGGAATATTCATAAATTAACTAGTCTCTAATGTATTTCTGCTGATGACTCAGTATAGTAAGTCACTGATTAAAGAGGTGATAAATCACTGGGATCGCTACCGCGCTGATCACGCCATTTAAACCCATAGCCAGGCTGGCATAAGTACCCGCTTCAGGGTGAATACTAAAGGCCCGGGAAGTGCCGATTCCATGAGCGCCAATGCCAATTGCAAAGCCTCTTTGCCACCAAGCCTTCATTCCAAGGGCATTGAGAACAAAGGGCGCCAAAATTGCCCCCATGATGCCGGTGCTGACTGCAAAGATGGCAGTGAGGGTTGGTGAAACACCAATGCGCTCAGCGATACCCATCGCAATCGGTGCCGTGACTGATTTAGGGTACATCGCACCGGTAATGCTGGAATCAGCGCCCAGTAGCTGTGCAATTCCAACCGCACTAATAATGGACACCAGACCGCCAGTTGCCAAAGAAAACACCAGGGGAATAGAGCGACCTTTCAGGCTACTTAAGCCGCGGTAAATGGGGATAGCTAAAGATACAGTTGCGGAGCCTAATAAAAAGTGAATAAATTGAGCGCCCTCAAAGTAAGTGGAATAGGGCATCTCAATACCCTGAATAATGCAGGCCACCAGAAGAATAGCGATTGCTACAGGATTAGCTAAAGGATTTTGTTTGCTAGCTTTGTAAATCGAAAGACCGATCTGAAACGCTGCCAGAGTAATAAATAAGGCGAATAGGGGGCTTCCAGATAGGTAGACCCAAATCTCAACGATGGAATGTTTTTCACTCATTCACAGATTCTTTGCTGAGAAGGCGCACTACTAATGCGCTTGACGCAATCGTTAAGACTACGCTGCCAATCAAGGCGCCAAGAATGGCAACGGCATTCGCCTTAAGCTGGGGTAAAAACAGCACTACACCAACAGCAGCTGGTACGAAAAGAAGACCAAGATATTGACTAAAGCCATCAGCCACCATGGCTAGCTCGGCATTGACGCCCTTACGCAGCACTAGCCATAAAACCAAGAGAACTAGCCCTATAACAGGCCCCGGAAGAGTGGGTAGTAAAAATTGAGAGATTAACTCTCCAATGCTTTGGAAAAGTAGGATTTGGACCAGACCAGAAATCATGCATTGATCTTACTGCCCCCACATTTATGTTGCATAGCAATAATTGAATTCTTCGTTAAGATAAGCACACCAAAAGCAGGGGCTTTATCAAATAAGCCTCAACTATAAGAAATGCCTAGAGGAGAGAATTCATGGCCGATTTAAATATCAACGGCAAGAAGTACAAGATTAATGTAGATCCCGATACTCCCTTGCTTTGGGTGATTCGTGAGCAGGTAGGTTTAACTGGCACTAAATATGGATGCGGTATTGGTGTCTGCGGCGCTTGCACTGTCTTATTTGATGGCCAGGCCCTCCGAAGCTGCGCTATTCCAGTATCTGCCGCTGCAGGTAAGAAAATCGAAACAATCGAAAGTCTGGAGAAAAACGGCCAGCTTTCTAAAGTACAAAAAGCCTGGGTTGATAACCAAGTACCACAGTGCGGTTACTGCCAATCCGGAATGGTGATGGCCACCACTGCATTATTGCGTAATACCCCTAAGCCTACTGATGCACAGATTGATGCTGCGGTAACCAACATCTGTCGTTGTGGAACTTTCCAAGAAGTACGCGCCGCGATTCATGCTGTCAGCAAAGCATAAGGGAATAGACATGACAACAAATACAAATACTTCACGCCGCCAATTTATCGTAGGCTCTAGCGCAATCGCTACAGGCTTAGCGATTGGTTTTGATTTTTCATTAATGTCTAGTGCTCAAGCCGCTATGGGCAATAACACCACGTCAATGACGCCACTCGAAAATCCAGAGATTGGCATTTGGGTTGTTGTGAAGCCCAACGATGATGTGGTCGTGCGTATCGCTCGCTCAGAAATGGGCCAAGGCACTATCACTGGCTTAGCCCAGATGGTTGCCGAAGAACTCGAGTGCGATTGGAAAAAAGTTAGTTATGAGTATCCATCCCCTTCTGAAAATTTAAAGCGCAAACTAGCGTGGGGTAGTTTCTCAACAGGCGGCAGTCGTGGTATTCGGACCTCAGAGCAATATGTTCGCAAAGGTGGTGCAGCAGCGCGCATGATGTTAGTTCAGGCAGCGGCTACTCAGTGGAATGTGCCCGTATTAGAATGTGTGGCAAAAGATAGTGTGATTACCCACGTTCCAACTGGACGCAAGGTCACATTCGGAAAAGTATCTGTTGCAGCATCACAACTAGAAGTGCCTAAGGATATCGTATTAAAAGATCCTAAGGATTGGAAGATCATTGGTAAATCCGTTGATCGAATTGATGGAGTGGCTGATAAGGTTACTGGCAAACAGATCTATGCTATCGACCTAAAGTTTCCTGGCATGCTAGTAGCGACCATTAAAGAATCTCCTGTCTTTGGCGGCAAAGTGAAAAGCTTTGATGCTGCTAAGGCCATGTCAATGAAGGGCGTTAAGAAGGTTGTCCAGGTTGGCGACACTGCAGTAGCCGTAGTTGCAGATACTTTTTGGCAAGCCAAAACCGCTATGGACCAGGTCAATATTGTTTGGGATAGTGGTGCTAACGTAAACGTTTCTAGCGAATCGATCAAAAAGATGCTGGAAGATGGACTTGCCCATCCTGATGGATTTGTGCACACTTCTTTTGGTGATATCAAAGCGGCTATATCGGGCGCGCACAAAGCGATAGAGGCAACTTATTTCTATCCATTCTTAAATCATGCAACTCTAGAGCCACAAACAGCAACTGCACGTTGGTCTCCTGAACTCTGTGAAGCATGGGTGCCAACGCAAGACGGTGAAGCTTCTTTGGCAGCAGTGATTGCTGCCTCGGGATTGCCTGCAGAAAAGTGCCGTGCTTATAAGGTTAATCTGGGCGGTGGATTTGGTCGTCGTGGAGCATTCCAGGATTACACCACTCAAGCGGTGAATATTGCCAAGCAAATGCCTGGTACTCACGTTAAATTAATTTGGACGCGTGAAGAAGATATGACCCAAGGTCGTTATCACCCCGTCATGATGTGCCGATTGACTGCATCGATGGATAATAAAAAGAATGTGACCGGCATTAACATGCGCTTATCGGGGCAGTCTATTTTGGCTGCAGTGCGTCCAGCAGTAGTAGCGACAAATAAAGGTAAGGATCCATTGGTCTATCAAGGTCTTGAGGACTCTGGTGAACATGGCTTTAACTACAATTTCCCCAATATCACTATTGATCACGCAATGCGAAATACGCACGTGCCTCCTGGCTTCTGGCGGGGTGTGAACGTAAATCAAAACGCAGTGTTTATTGAAACCTTTATGGATGAGATTGCAGAAGCTACTGGCGAAGATGCAGTTGAGTTACGTATTAAGCATATGGGTAAGCATCCACGTTCCATTGCAGTCCTCAAAGCAGTTGCTGACGGTATTGGTTGGACCAAGCCAGCCCCTCCTGGAGTCTTCCGTGGGGTAGCACAAATGCGCTCTTTTGGTAGTTATGTTGCCGCAGCTTGTGAGCTTTCAGTGACCAATGGTAATGAGGTGAAAATTCATCGCTTTGTTGCTGCAACTGATCCTGGATATGTAGTCAATCCTGCTCAGGTTGCACGACAGGTTTCTGGCTCATTCATGTATGGCTTATCAGCGCTGTTCGAAGAAGAGATCACGATTGAAAAAGGCGCTGTAGTGCAGAAGAATTTTGATACTTTCGGTTCGATTCGTTTGTACCAAATGCCAAAGGTAGAGACCATTCTGATTCAAGGCGGCGGTAAAGACTGGGGTGGTGTTGGTGAACCCACTATTGCTGTAGCCGCACCAGCAGTGCTCAACGCTATTTACCGGGCGACCGGTAAGCGCCTGCGTACTGTGCCTTTGAAAAACAGCGGCTTTAAGTTGGTTTAACGACCATCTCGTGACACTACTACGATGAGAATGAGGCATGTACTAGCGGCATTATTGCTAGTCATCCTCAATCTTGAGATAGTAAACGCTCAAACATCAGGTGGGGATTCAGTGATTGAATCCCTTTCTGCATCTCCTGGCGATCCTTTAAGAGGGAGAGCAATTGTTGCAAGTCGTCAAACTGGACTATGTCTACTATGTCATAGCGGCCCATTTCCCGAGGAACGTTTTCAGGGGAATTTGGCGCCTGAGTTAAGCATCAGCGCGGGACGTCTAAGTGCTCCACAATTAAGGGCGCGTATCATGGATGCGAGTCGTTTTAATCCAGGCACTATCATGCCAACGTATTACAAAGCTCAGAATCTCCAGCGGGTTGCGCCTAAGTTCATCGGGCAATCTTTATTGAATGAGCAAGAGATTGAAGATGTGGTGGCATTCTTGGTAAGCTTAAATAAATAGAGCATGTAATGAAAATGAAATTGAATATTCCTATTGCATTCAATCGGCGTCAATGGTTAAAGCGTATCCAAAACATTGGCATGCTCACGGTTGGAGCATGGTTTAGTCCTGGGTTGGTTTTCGCGAAACCAGAAGAGGCTGCTGCAGCAATCAAAACCATTACTGGTGGCTCACCAATTAAAGAAGGTCGAGTCAAGTTAGTTATTCCACCATTAGTTGAAAACGGCAATCTAGTGGTTTTAAGTGTTAGCGTACAAAGCCCTATGACAAGTAATGACTACGTCAAGGCGATTCATGTAGTAGCAGAAGGTAATCCTTTGCCGAATATCTTTAGTGCATTTCTAACCCCGCGCTCTGGAACAGCCACTCTGACTACACGTGTTCGTCTTGCTGATAGCCAAACAGTCTGGGCAATTGCGCAAATGAGCGATGGTAGTTTTTGGCAAGGATCAGCTGAAACTTTAGTAACCTTATCGGCATGTACGGAGATGGTATGAGTAAAACATCACGTACTTCTATTACGATGCCGGCTAAGGCAAGGAAGGGTTCCATCATTGAGATCCGAGCTATTGCGCAACACGATATGGAGTCTGGCTTTCGGTATACCGAAAGTGGAAAGTTGATTCCCCGTGACATCATTCGTGAATTTACCTGCACTTATAACAATGTGGAAGTGTTCAAGGCAGACTTTTTTGCAGGCATTGGCGCTAATCCATTAGTGATCTTCACGACGATTGCAGCTGAATCGGGTGTGCTGGAGTTTAAGTGGGTGGGCGATGATGGGTATGAGGCAACGAATCAGGCGCGCATTACCGTTTCGTGAAACAGCAGCTAGCTCGTTATCTCTTTGGCGTTATATACGCTCCACTATTACTGCAGGTAACTGTTCATGCTGCGCCGGATACTAAATCCAGTAAACAACAATCTAGTTACGAACTCATGTCGGCCGAGAATAAGGCCATGCAGGATGATCCTAGCTTAAATCCTGCATTATTTTGGGTTGGGGATGGAGAAAGTCTTTGGCACGCCCAGACAGGCTCAAAAAATAAGAGTTGTGCAAGCTGTCATGGCGATATTAAAAAATCAATGCGTAGAGTCGCAACGCAATTTCCTAAAATAATCCATGGAAAACTGCAAACCCTCGAGGGACAAATTAATCAATGTCGAGAAGGTCAACAAGGTGCACTAAAGCTTGCCTATGAAAGTAAAGATCTCTTGGCATTAACAGCTGCAATTGCCATCCAATCAAAAGGGATGCCGATTTCCGTAAAAGAAACGCCAGCGAATAAAGAATCTTTACAAAAAGGGCGCGATTGGTTTAATCAGCGTATGGGTCAACTCAATTTATCTTGCGCTCAATGTCATGAAGAGAGAGCAGGACTGAAGTTGGGGGGAAGTTTGATTCCTCAAGGTCACCCAAATGCCTACCCTATCTATCGTTTGGAGTGGCAAACGCTAGGATCTTTACAAAGGCGTTTACGAAATTGCATGAGTGGGGTGCGAGCTCAACAATTCGATTACGGCTCACCAGAAATGGCTCAGCTAGAACTATTCTTAATGTGGCGAGCCCGAGGTATGCCCCTGGAATCTCCAGGGGTGAGGCCTTAATTCAATACAGCGTAATCTACTTAATCAGAAAACACTACTGAAGTAGCGCCGTTAATCAGCACCCGATCATGCAAGTAGTAGCGTAAGGCTCTAGAGAGTACGGTACGTTCCAAATCACGACCTTTACGCACTAAATCCTCTGGCGTATCGCCATGAGTAACTCGTGTAACGTCCTGTTCAATAATAGGTCCCTCATCTAAATCACTAGTAACAAAGTGAGCAGTGGCACCAATCAATTTAATTCCACGTGCATGAGCCTGATGGTAGGGCTTTGCCCCTTTAAAGCTGGGCAAGAATGAGTGGTGGACGTTAATGCAGCGACCAGATAGCTGAGTAGATAAATCATCGGACAGAATTTGCATGTAACGCGCCAATATCACCATATCCACTTTGGATTGAGCAACGATTTCTAAGAGTTTTGCTTCTTGAACAGGCTTTGTTTCTGGTGTTACTGGAAGGTGATAAAAGGGGATATCAGCAAAATCGATGCTGGCATAGACTTCACGTGGATGATTAGAAACAATGCCGCTAATAATCATCGGCAACTCGCCTATGCGCCAGCGATACAGTAAGTCAACTAAGCAATGATCTAGTTTTGAAGCCATGATGAGCACACGCTTCAGATCTTTGACTGCTCGTAATTCCCAGGTCAATTCAAATTGTTTGGCAATCTCTGCAAAACCCTTTTTTAAGGATTGGGTATCACCTGGACAGCTAAAGCTAACCCGCATAAAAAAACGTTTTGATGCTTTGTCATCAAATTGTTGCGCTTCTTCGATATCGCCACCAGCATTAAAAATATAGGTGGAAACAGCGGCAACAATACCGGGCTTATTAAGGCAGGTAAGGGTAAGGTAATAGTTTTCTGTGGCCATGGCTTCAGTATTAAACGAATGCGGATAAAAGGGAGATTTTAGACTTACTTTGTATTGGTAGTCACTTGATCTGCAAGGCCAGGATAGGGTTCACTTTTATCAGTAATTCCCGGCATAGCAACATCTACACAGATTGCCTTGCCGCCAATCAGATTAAAAAAACTACAATCCTTCTTGGTTGCCGCGGAGGTTGCATGCTCTAGTGGAGATTTACCAGTAGTGACAGTAGAAGCTACGCTTGCCGCCGTACCGGGATTGGCAACTGCAGCGGTAGTAGCCGCAGTTCCTGCAGTGCTAGCAGATGCAGTTCCTACGCTACCTAATGCAGCTAGAGGTGCCGCGCAAGCATTGAGTAATAGGGTAGAAATAAAAACCGCTCCCAATTTGAGAGCAGAAGATGAAAAATCCCTGGATTTATTTACTTCGGCACGCAACATTAAATACTCCTGCGGCCCATGATCCATTTTCAATTGGTTCAAAAGCACTATCAGGTGTTTTTACGGATTCGAAGATATACGGTTTTGGAGTGACAGTAGCAGCAACTTTGGCATCCTTGCCATCTCTGCTGGGATACATTTTGACCTCTAAAGGACGATATTGCGCAGTGGAGCAATCATATTCATTTAATCCCACGATCGAGTTTACAAATTCCCCGGTTTTTGGATCCTTACCCGTTTTCTTAAAACTGAGCATGGACATGATTTGCGCTTTATTGCCTTCTACTTTTAGGGTAACTACATCCACCAAGACAACTGTTTGCTCATTTTGACCAATTTCTTGCCAGGCAGCTAAGACATTCCCCGATAGGAAAATGGAGACTACGGCGATTGAGAGGTGGCTAATCATTTTTTTCATTGATCTTATTTCCTTGGTGGGGTAGCTTATACCCCATCATTCTATACGCCAAGCACGGCGCTTTGTTTATTTGGTGTTGAGTGTGAGCTGCCGAGTAACGCGTTCTGGTTTCATTTTGAGTGGCAAATACTCATTTTTTGCCCATAGAGGATTCATGTTGCGATACAAGTTGCTCTGCACCCAGCCAGATTGACCCGTTTGATAAATGAATACTGAATTTTCTAAGTCAGATAGGTCATAAACTGTCCTCAGGCTTGCCGCCTGCAAAGTTTCATAAGGATTGCTAGATCTCAATAACTGCAATCTCCCCACGTTGACTGAAAAGCTATCTCCAGCAAATGGTGTCTTGAGATTAAAGAGTGAGCCTAAGAAAGGGACTTTAGTGAGGGGGCGGTGTTCAGACAGGGCGGTATGCGCAGTGCCCCAAGACCATTTAGCAGGGTCATTTCCATATTCTTTACTCAAGTAGTCAAGCGCCTTATTAAATGCATGATTAGACGAGTCTTGACAGCTTTCTACTGCTACAGATTGAGGATTATCACACCAAGGGCTATTCGGGTTTTGTAATTGGGTGATCAGTGGAAGCCTGAAATGACGGGCACCATAATTTTCAGTGAATAAATAACTCAATCTAGAAAAGAGATTGCGCGTGAGTTGATCAGCCCATGCATTAAAAATTAAAGCGGCAGCACTGTTCACTTTCATATCACCATCAAAATTTTGAACGATTTCTAAAGCTTTGGCCCCGAGAGGATGACTCGGTTTACTCGATTTAAATAGCCCTAATAAAGGAGTT
>CANIMS010000020.1 GCA_947468785.1 Betaproteobacteria bacterium | reverse complement strand
GGTTGCGCGAGAACCCTTGGCGCCCTGTAGAACAAAAACGGCAATTGACTGCGCAACCGGCCTGCGAAGAAATGCACAAAGTACCTCGATCATCCTCAGGAATAAAAACAGACTCCACGGCATTGCCCGCGCCAACATCGAGCAACCACTTACGGGTGCCATCAAGCGCGTGCTCGTCTTTGATTACGGGAAGAGAAAGGACTTCAGCTTTATCTAGCAATGTTGCCCGAAAGCTTTTTGCCAGGTCACTCATGTCATTGATGTCGGATACACCGCGTTGATGTATCCACTGCATCAGTTGTTTTGCCCTGAAGGGCTTTTCATTCAACCCCGCGACATACGCCGCCATTTGGTCAGCGTCAAAATCTAAGAGATTTACGCGCGGGGAGGTCAATGCGCCTACTTATCAATAAATAGGT
The DNA here is from genome assembly GCA_947468785.1 of Betaproteobacteria bacterium. Taxonomy (GTDB): domain Bacteria; phylum Pseudomonadota; class Gammaproteobacteria; order Burkholderiales; family Burkholderiaceae; genus Polynucleobacter. The sequence continues at coordinate 12,330 of CANIMS010000020.1, read as the reverse complement.
GTTGATTAACGATTGAAAACATTCATGCCAGGGAAGAAAAAAGCAACTTCCACTGCTGCAGTTTCAGGGGCATCAGAACCATGAACTGCGTTTGCATCAATGCTGTCAGCAAAGTCAGCACGAATAGTGCCTTTGTCTGCCTTCTTAGGATCGGTCGCACCCATCAAGTCGCGGTTTTTAGCGATTGCGCCTTCGCCTTGCAATACTTGAATCATCACTGGACCAGAAATCATAAAGCTCACCAAATCTTTGAAGAAAGGACGATCTTTGTGAACGCCATAAAACTGCTCAGCTTCAGATTGTGAAAGATGCGCCATTTTGGACGCGATAATCTTCAAACCTGCAGATTCAAAACGGTCATAGATTTTGCCGATGACGTTTTTAGCGACAGCATCAGGTTTGATAATAGATAGGGTGCGTTCAATTGCCATTCAAGACTCCAATAGTGATTTCAAAGTAATTTGTGAAATAAGGCTCAATTTAGGGGGTAAAAGGACTACAACCCCGCCCTATTTCAACGACCCCCGAATTATACATTGCCTGACCGTATTTACCCCTATACCAGGAGGGCTAAGCCATTGAATTTACAGGGCATAACCCTATGATTTGTAGTCTTTTCACCAGGGGGCTTGAAATTTACCTATTTTGTCTATACTTACTGTCAACAGCCCTTTATGGGCTCTTGTAATTACGATAAAGAAGGAGTCAATATGAGTGATCTAAACTCTTACGGCTTTGGCCAAACAGGCTCAATTAGTACCATCCAAGTACGCAACCGCGTACTCAGAAACACCTATGCCCTTTTGGCGCTATCAATGGTGCCTACTGTCATTGGTGCATGGCTTGGTATTGCAATGGGCTTCAACTTTATGGCTCAAAGCCCATTCTTGGGATTCATCGTCTTTCTAGCAGTAGCCTTCGGCTTCTTCTGGGCGATTGAGAAAAACAAAGATACCGGCTTAGGCGTACTGCTTCTGCTGGGCTTTACTTTCTTCATGGGTCTCATGCTTTCCCGCTTGGTTGGCTTCACTCTGAATAGCTACAGCAATGGTGCAACACTCGTGATGCTCTCATTCGGTGGCACAGCTGCGATTTTTGCCACTATGGCAACGATTGCTACAGTGAGCAAAAGTGACTTTTCTGGTATGGCCAAATGGCTGATGGTTGGAGTATTGCTCTTGATCGTTGCCTCTTTGGCCAACATCTGGTTACAGCTACCTGCTTTGATGTTGACTGTGATGATTCTGGCAATTGCAATCTTCTCAGCCTTCATCCTGGTAGATGTTCAGCGCGTAGTTCATGGTGGTGAAACCAACTACATCATGGCTACTCTGGCAATCTACTTGGACGTCTACAACGTATTCACCAATCTGCTCGCACTATTAGGCATTTTTGGCGGAAACAAAGAGTAAGCAATCGGGTCTTAGTACTTAATGAATAAAAGGCGCCCTTGGGCGCCTTTTTTCGTTTCGACTTTTCTGCTTTTCGATGATTACTTCGCAGTCATGTCATCGCACCATGCGTAATAGGTATTCACCCATTGGGCAAATGGCCCCTCATTAACGCGACCTGAACCACAGCCAACCAACTTATTGCCTACGATGTCGTATACGCCTGAGCCACCCTTATAGGCAACTTGCAATTTCTTGCCATCCGGAGAAATCGTACCAATTTCATAAGCTTTGTAGTTTGGATTCTCATAAGTGAACTCTACATGCGGACCCTCTTGCTTAATGATCGTGAGAGTGGCTGCTACATTTTGGGTTTGCGTCTTCGGATTCTTTTTAGAGGCATTGATTGAGGTTTCGGTTGTATTGCCGGTATAAACCTTTGCCAAGGTAGGAACACCTTGAGCATTGACGAGGAAGCTCATCCCCAGTCCAAGAGTAAGACCAATGATTGATTTCATAAAACACCTTTGTGTGAAATTAAACAAGATTACTACCGTTTTTATCACACAATCAGGCCGTGAGGAGTGATGCTAGTGAATGGATGGCTTGATTCTGTCAAACACGGCCATGGACTCCACATGGGAGGTATGGGGAAACATATTGACGATGCCTGCGCTACTAAGCTCAAAGCCTGCTTGGTGACATAAGATCTCAGCATCTCTGGCTAAGGTTTTGGGATTACAAGACACATAAACAATCCGCTCAGGAATCAATTGGCTAGATTGCAAGTGCAAATCAGCCAGTGCCTTGCAAATTTCCATAGCGCCCTCACGCGGTGGATCCATCAACCAGCGCTCTGCCTTACCCCAGGAGGAAATGGTTTGTGCTGTGACTTCGAAAAGATCGCTTTGCATAAAGCTCACTTGATTGATAAGCCCATTATGTTCAGCATTTTCTTGAGCACGCTTTGTTAAGCTGGCTAATCCCTCGATCCCTAAAACTTCCTTTGCTTTTCTAGCAAGTGGCAAAGTGAAATTTCCGATACCGCAAAAGAGATCAAGCACTCGATCACTGGGTTTTACCTGAAGTAAGCGTATCGCCCTACTCACGAGCGCACGATTCATCAGATGATTGACTTGCGTAAAGTCAGCTGGCTTAAATGGCATCTCGATTTCAAATTCAGGCAAGCGGTAGCAAAGCTTGCCGCTCTCTGGATAAAATGGCGCCACCGTCTCAATGCCCTTAGGTTGCAACCAAATCCAAACCTGGTGTTGATCTGCAAAGCTTCGTAAAAGCTGTTCATCATCAGCAGTCAAGGGCAGTAAGTTTCGAAATACTAAAGCGGTTACTGGCTTGGATTTTTTGGGATCATCTGAATAAGGATCCTCGGGCTCACCAACTGCCAGCTCAATTTGAGGCATGCGATCCACAATGGAAAGACCCATTACTAACTGACGCAATTGGGGAAGCAGATCGGAGACATGCTTTGGCAATACCTCACAGGCTGTCATATCCGTTACATAAGAGCTCTTCCCCTCATGAAAACCGATCAGGACGGTGCCCTTTTTGATTGAGCGGTTGACTACGCTTAAACGAGCACGATGACGATATTCCCAAGCGGGACCACCCATAGGCCGTAAGATTTCTTGTGGTTTTATTTTCGCAATGTGTTGTAAGTCATCTTCTAAAACACGTTGCTTCATTGCAATTTGTGCACGAATATCTAAGTGCTGCATGGTACAGCCCCCACAGACTCCAAACGCTTTGCATTTTGGCTCAGCTCTAAAGACCGCTGGCTTGAGAATCTCTAAAACCTTCGCTTTACTAAAACGGGCTTTATCTTGTGTGATGACATAGGTCACTCGCTCTGTAGGTAGAGCGCCTTGTATAAAAATCACTTTACCGCTTTGCCCTAGCTCCGCCTCTGCTTCATTGGGGGCTAAACGAGCGATGCCTTGAGCATCTAAATCTAAGGATTCAACTTCTACCGCCTCAGTCACCACTATGTTGACTGGCTTCTCGCCTCTACGCATCCGTAGAGAATCCTTGTAGATATTCTTGCCATTGGCCACCATTGGGCTCTTTTGCCTCTTTCTCAAGATAGGCTTTTACAAAAGCAATTTCTTCTTGATACTCTTCTAAGGTGAAGCCACCCCGAAGTAACTGAAAACGGCAGTACATCAAATAGGTATTGACGACATCGGTTTCGCAATAACGGCGAATGTCATTAATCTTGCCCTCTTGATAGGCTGGCCAAACTTGACTGCCGTCCATCCCCATCTTCCCCGGAAAGCCACAGAGCTTTGCCAAACCATCTAGAGGTGCATTTGCTCGGCCATTAAATTTTGCCAAGAGATCCATCATGTCGAGATGGCGCATGTGATAACGACTGATGTAGTTATTCCACTTAAAGTCACGGCTATCCGCTTCTTGACTCTCACCCATCTCCCAGTAACGAGGGGCTTGGATGTGATTTGCTAAAGCACGATAGTGCAGTACTGGTAGATCAAAGCCGCTACCATTCCAAGAGACTAGTTGAGGCGTATATTTCTCAATCAAATCAAAAAATGCCTGGACTAATACTTTTTCGTCATCTTGTGGCGTACCAAGAGTGCCCACTTTAATTTGTGGAGTGCCTTCTTTCGTCGTTCTGCGAATGACACATGAGATAGCCACAATCTTTTGCAAGAAAAGTGGTAAAAATTCACTCCCGGTCTTGGCTGCACGCTCTGCCATCGCAGTGGCAGCAACCTGCGCATCACTCATGCTAATGGGATAGTCTTCTAGACGACGAAGACCGGCCACATCAGGGATAGTCTCAATATCAAAAACAAGGACAGTGGCCATAGCCGCTTATTGCAGGTAAGGCGTGGGGTTAACTGGCTTACCGTTTACACGTAACTCAAAGTGTAATTTTGGTGAATTGGTATCCGTATCGCCCATCTCGGCAATCTTCTGACCCTTACGGACGTTATCACCTTCTTTTACCAAAAGCTTGCTGTTGTGTGCGTAGGCAGTAAGGTAGGTATTGTCATGCTTAATAATGATGAGATTGCCATAACCTCTTAAGCTATTTCCGGCATAAACCACATTGCCATCGGAAGCGGCTTGCACCGTTTCGCCAACTTTACCGGCAATATCAATCCCTTTATTTTTCTCATTGAACTCTTCGGTGACTTTTCCTTTAGCTGGCCAAGATAAACGTATGCCCGGCTCAGCAACTACCTCAGGCTTAGTTGCTGCAGGTTTACTAGTGTCCGCCTTAGGTGCTTCTACCTTATCTGGGGGAATGGTCTTGACCTCCATCGGCTTACTGGATTTAGCAGTAGCAGGCGGCTTAACAATGATCAGATCACCGATCTCAATAATGTTGGGGTTAAAGTTTGGATTGGCTGCGCTATTCCATTGAGCAACATCACGTGGTGCTTGACCATGATCTAAGGCAATACGCGCCAAGGTATCGCCTCGCTTCACGCGATAGTAACCCGGAGGTGTCGACTCAGATGAGCTAGCGCTAGTAGTTCCAGCGCTGCGATCTATAACGCTAGCAGGCTTGGTACGAGTCGTAGTACAGCCAACGGTCAGAGCCATAGCGGCGCACAAAAGCGCCAGGAAAGTTACTTTAGATAGTGACTTGGGCATTAGGGGAAATAAGGTTTTCATACTACCCCTGATTGTAAGGGCACAAAAAAGACCTCGTCCAGCACAGTTCTTTGATAGCGCTGAGAACTCATTCTCTCCACTAGGACGAGCTGCTGCTCTTTTTCATTTTTGGCTACTGGAGCGACCAAACGCCCGCCAATCGCCAATTGATCGAGTAAAGCATCAGGAATACCCAGTCCTGCTGCTGCCAAAATAATGCCATCAAAAGGGGCAGCTTGCGGCAAACCCAAAATGCCATCACCATAAATTAGACGTAAATTGTTGATCCGGAAAGGTCTTAATTTTGCGCGCGCCATATCGTGCAAAGGCCGAATTCGCTCAATCGAATACACCTCCTCTGCCAACAGACTGAGTACCGCTGCTTGATACCCACAACCAGTACCAATTTCGAGAACCTTGCCCAATTTTTGCCTAGGCTTATGCAATAACTCAATCATTCGTGCTACTACGGATGGCTTGGAAATAGTTTGTTGATGCCCGATCGGAAGCGCTGAGTCTTCATAGGCTTGAGCATGAAGGCCTGCATCCATAAAGGCATGGCGTGGTACTGTCGCCAGCGCCTCTAAAGTCTTGCCATGCTTGATGCCGCCTGCATGCACTTTTGCTGCCAGTGCTTGTCGATAAGCAGCAAAACGTTCTGTTGGAGCCTTCAACCGCGGTCCCAGCCATTGGCACGCATTGCCGCTAAACGAGCATGATGCGTCAAGTCTAATTGCATTGGCGTAATGGAAATACAACCCTCATCAATCGCATGAAAGTCAGTTCCCTCTGAATTATCTTTGACATCCCCTGCTGCACCAATCCAATAAATCTTATCGCCACGCGGACTATCTTGTACAACTACCGGCTGAGAATGATGGCGATTACCCAAGCGAGTGACACGCCAGCGATATAAATCTGCATAAGGACGATTTGGGATATTGACATTGAGTAAGGTAGCAGCGCCATCCTGGCGAGCCAATTGTGGACTGGCTAAATTTGAGACAAGCATTTGAGCAACGACATCATGAGCAGCTTTAGCGGCATCATCAATACGATTCCAACCTCGGTCAATTTGTGAAAATGCAATTCCAGGAACGCCAAACATCACACCCTCAACAGCGGCTGCGACTGTGCCTGAATACAAAACATCCTCACCCATGTTTTCACCCTGGTTAATACCAGAAATCACTAGATCTGGTTTTTGCTCTAAAAAACCTGTCATTGCAACGTGCACACAGTCTGTTGGGGTGCCATTGATAAAAAAGAAGCCATCACGATCCCCTCCAGCAACGCGGTGAATCGATAGTGGCCTAGAGAGTGTTAATGAATTCGAGGCACCACTATGATTTTGCTCAGGAGCAATCACCGTAATCCGCCCCAAAGGGCGTACGGCATCAACTAATGCCAGTAAACCGGGAGCAAGATAACCATCGTCATTAGAAACCAAGATATGGGGCTGATGAATACTCATAAAGTCTTACTCTTTGGATTGATTAAATATTGCTTGCTGGAGTTAAAGCGCGACCTCTAAACCAACCATAAATCACTGGCAATACTAAGAGAGTCAAAATCGTTGTAGTCACCATGCCACCGACAATGACGAGTGCCAATGGACGCTGAGCTTCTGAACCAATCGACTGAGATAAGGCAGCAGGCAAAAGTCCTAAGCCGGAAAGCATAGCGGTCATCAACACAGGGCGAACGCGCAAGGCAGCACCCTCAACCATGACATCTTTCATCTGACTGTGCTCGGTAGAGGTCGTCTTATTAATGAATGAAACCAGAATGACTCCATCCTGAATCGCAATACCAAAAAGTGATAAGAAACCAAAGAAAGCGGAGATGCTTAAGGTTTCACCTGCTAAGTGCAATGCAATCACTCCGCCGATTGCTGCAAATGGAACGTTAATCATCACAATGAAGGCATCACGGAAATTGCCGAAGGCGCTCACCAGCAATAGGAAGATGCCAATCAATGCCAAAGGCACGATGAGCATGAGCTTCTTTTGAGCCTGCTTCATCTGATTGAATTGACCATCCCAGCTAATTGAATAGTTTGGAGGCAAAGTAATATTTTTCTCAACAAGGAATTGCGCATCCTCAACCGCACTACCCAAGTCACGATTACGTACGCTAAATTTAATCGCGATATACCGTTTACCTGCTTCACGATAAATAAAGAATGGGCCATCAGTCAATTGAACTGTAGCGACCATGGATAAAGGAATTGCTTTGCCATCCGGTGAATCCACTAATAAACGACTAATATCCGCCACATCGTTACGACTGCCCTCATTTAAACGAATGGCAATACCAAAAGTCTTCTCATCTTCGAGCAAGCTAGTAACAGCAGCTCCACCAATAGCATCTGCCACTAGTGTTTGAATATCATTCACATTAATGCCGTAGCGAGCAGCTCGATCACGATCAATTTGAATATTTAAGGTTGGCTGACCTAGCTCCTTCAAAATACCTTCATCAGCAACACCGCGCACCTTTTTAAGCTGATCAATCACTTCATGTGCTTTTTGATCCAGCACTTCAAGATCCGTACCGTAAATCTTGACAGAATTTTCGCCTTTTACCCCTGATAAAGCTTCGTTGACGTTATCTTGAATGTATTGCGAGAAGCTATAGGAAATCCCAGGAATTTTATTAAGCTCAGCCTCTAAGTGTGCAATCAAATCCTTCTTAGTTGTGCCAGAAGGCATCTTGTCAGGACTCTTGAGATATAAACCATATTCTTGGTTAAAGACTCCAGTTGAATCAGTGCCATCATCAGGACGACCAATTTGCACGGCAACCTTATCAATCTCAGGTTGCTTCATAAATTTCTCACGTAATTGATTTGCAATCTTCACGGAGTAATCAAGATCTACCGTATTGGGTAAGGTTACGCGCAACCAAATATTGTTTTCTTCCAAAGTTGGCAAGAATGCAGTGCCTAAACGGGTCATGCTTAATAAGGTTATCCCGAGCACAAACACTGCTACCGAGAAGACTGTCAATGGGCGATCCATCCATCTTCTGAGCAAAGGCTTGTAGCTATTCAGAATCTTCGTCATGAATGAAGGTGGCTTGTGCGCAAGACTCTCACCAAATACCAAAGAAATCATTGCTGGCAAGAAGGTAAGACTTAAAACCATGGCAGCGATTAAGGCAAAACCCATCGTAAAAGCCATCGGCTTAAAGATGATTCCCTCTACACCACCCATAAAGAATAATGGGGAGTAAGCGACGATGATGATGCCCGTTGAATAAATCATCGCACGCTGAACTTCACTCGTAGCCAGCACAATACTTTGATTAAGGCGCTTGCCGCCCTCTTCCAAATGGCGCATGACGTTTTCCGTCAAGATCACCGCAGAGTCAACAATCACACCAAAGTCAATGGCACCTAAGGAAATTAGATTGGCTGGGACACTCCACAAGTGCATCTGAATAAAGGAGACGCAAAGCGCCAATGGAATGACCGCAGCGACTACTGCAGCCGCGCGCAGATTACCCAGGAAAAAGAACAGAACTCCTAAAACTAAAGAGATTCCGAAAAACAGAGTGTGCTTCACCGTTCCGATGGTGATATCGAGTAAAACTTGTCGATCATAGAAAGGCTTTACCTCAATGCCGGGAGGCAGCACATGATTATTGATGTTGTTGACCGTGTTATGGACTCGCGCCAAAACCTCTGTGGCATTCTCACCGCGACGCAGATACACAATTCCTTCAACCGAATCAGGGTTGTCATTAAATTGGAACATGCCCAAGCGAGGCGCATTGCCAATCTGCACTCGTGCCACATCACCAACTCGTATAGGCACACCATTATTCAAAGTGATAACAACTTGTTTTATATCTTCGATATTTCTGAGGAGGCCGACGCCACGTACTACAAACTGTTGCTCACCACTAGGCAACAAACCACCGCCGGTATTGCTATTTGCGCTCGTTAAAGCAGCAATCATCTGATTGATTGTGACGCCCTTAGCCTGAAGACTTTCAGGGCTGACAATAATTTGGTATTGACGCACCTTGCCACCAAAAGAGGAAACGTCAGCTACTCCAGGGGTTTGCTTGAGCTCTTTATAGATCTCATAGTTTTGCAAGGTTTTGAGTTGTGTTGATGAAGCATAGTCAGAGCGCACCTCATAGCGCATGATCTCGCCGGTAGCATCAGAATCAGGACTAACACTCCAATTAACCCCAGGAGGAAAATCTACTCTTCCTAGGTTGCTAACAAAGATCTGACGTGCCTTAAATGGATCAGTAGTGTCATTAAATTTAAGAGTGACGACCGATAGACCAAACAAAGATACCGAACGAAAGGCTTGTAAACCAGGAATGCCGGCTAAAGCGTTTTCTACAGGAATGGTGACCTGCTGTTCTACTTCGGTAGTGCTTCGACCAGGCCACTGTGAAATCGCCTGAATAGTGAGCGGTGCAACGCCAGGATAAGGCTGTATTGGCAACTTACTGAGGCTAAACATGCCCAAGCCAAGCAAAACAAGTGAAGCAAAGATGACAAGCACGCGCTTCTCAACGACCCCTCGAATAAAGGAGGTGAAAATGCTCACTTAGTCCTCCTGCTTGGCAAAGCGATCATTCATCAGGACGGCACCTTCAGCCAAAATCTGCCAACCTGGTTCGATACCTTCGGTAATCGCAAAACTCTTACTATTTAAGTCATAGCCTTTGACAGGAATCCGTCGGAAGGTTTCTGGACCTACCCGAATAATGGCGTAGCGTGCCTCCCGAATACGCACAATGGCCGTTTGAGGAACCACAATGGCATCGGTAGTTCCAGTTGTCAAAAGGCCAGAAGCAAACATATCTGGGCGTAAGAGATCATCTGTATTCTCGACATCCGCACGAATTAATATCGCTCGCGTTTGCGGATCGATCGCAGGAGCGATGTAATTTGCATAAGCTACAAACTCTTTGTCGGGATAAGCCTCAAGTCTCAGAACAATTTTCTGACCAGGTTTAATCATCCTAAAGTCTTGTTCAAAAATATTACCCAAGAACCATAAATGTTTGGGATCAGCTAGAGTAGCCATCACGTCGCCTGCATTAACGGCTGCACCGGGCTCCACATTACGCTTGACCACTACGCCCTTTAAAGGGGAGCGCATGATTAGATTGGCCTGGGTTCTACCGGAGCTTTCAATACTTTTAATGTCGCTATCACTTGCGCCAAGATTTCGCATGCGATTACCTGCAGCATCTTGGGTGAAATTAGCGTCGTCTAATAAATCTGTCATTGATTTATTGGCGACTAAGACCTTCGAAATTTTGGATGACAATAAATACTCTTGTTGAGCAGAAATAAAGTCAGGGCTATAGAGCTCTACGATAGGAGACCCAACACTTACTTGAGCACCATCAAATGCGTAAATACGCTCTACCCTACCTGGAGCTCGCGCAGATAACACTTTAGATTTTTCTGCATTAAAAGCAAGTCGTCCAGGAACCTTAATATCAATCGGTACTTGAACTTTTTCAGCCAACTGAAAGATGTAAATTTCAGGGTTGAGCTTAACTCCGGGAAGCTTCAGCTCCAGGATGCCACTCTTTTCAACTTTGAGAGCTTTGTCAGAAACTTCAGTTTTGACTATGCGATTGACGTTAGTGACTCGACCTAAAACAATACCAAGAGAAAGAATGGCAAATGCAAATGCTGCTAAACGAACACGATAGCGATTCGTTGGGCTCAAGTTCCAATATAAACCGGCTAAACCGGCAAGCGCTACCTGTGCATGACGGGAACCGTGATGCACACCCTTATCTATATGGGGCCTTAACTTTTCATGAAGGCCCTTCAGTTTGGAAAGAATCTTATTAATCAAAACCACCCCTTAAAAAGGCTCTTTGCCTGCGGAAACATACAAAACAGCCTGAGCTTGCATCAGATTACTCTCGGCCTGCGCCAATGCAACCTCTAAGTTACGCAATTGCGTCTGCGCAGTCAATAAATCATTAAAGCCTTGGCCATTATTTGAATATTGAGTAAGACCTACTTTATAGGCTGCATCGGCCTGTGGAACTTGGCGATCCCTCAAAAACTGCGTTTGATTTCTAGCCTGCTCATAAACGGCATAGGCCGTGTTAACACCCAATACAATTTGCTGACGATTTGAGATATTGCCAGCCTCAGCGGCAGCTTGACTTCGCTGTGCCTGCTCCACTCCATATTTCTCTTTGGTGAAGAAATACAAAGGAATAATTAAATCAAACTCGAGTTGGTAAAACATCGCGCCATTGTTTGAAGCAAAGGGGCCACGCGGTGTGTAGGAAGAACCAATTACCTGAAAATCTGGAAGATAGGCTTTCTTAGCCAAATCAACACCCTTACGAGCCGCCTCGAGTTGTAATGCAGAACTTTTTAGCGATGGGTGACTTGTCTCAGCGTAATCTTCTAATTCCAATAAGGTCGGAACATTATTCAGTGCACGGCGGACATCGGCACGTAGAACTAATTTCTCTCTGGCATGGCGCCCCACCAAGGTATTAATACTTTTAATTGCTACATCCAGCTGACGCTCAGCGTTAAATTGATCAGCTTGTGCTGCGCTTTGCGCTACTTGCGCATTAAGGTACTCCACATAGGCAGCAGCATTATTGGAGTAACGAGACTTGGCTACATTTTTGATCATTTCCAAGCGAATCACAGATTCTCTTAAAACCTGCAATTGCTTTTGCGAGGCTAGCGCATTAAAGAATAGAGAAGAGAGTTGCGCTCCTAGCTGCAAATAAGTAGCTTCACTTTGAGCGAGCAGTGCTTCTGCATTCGTGTTGGCGATATCAGAGGCCAAGCTCTTCTTGCCTGGGAACTGAAACGGTTGCGCTATAGAAATAGAATTGTTATTACTAATCCCGCCAGGGTTCTGAGTGGTCGGTGCATTGGCGCCACCAAGTGCCAATGGAGAATTCGGCGGCATACCTGACCACACCAGACCTATTTGTGGATTTGCAGGTGCTGCTATTTGCGGAACGGTCGCCTTGGCAGACAGGTAGGATTCGCGCAAGGAGGCTAGCTGTGGATTATTTAATTTGAGCTCATTCCACAGTTGGCGTAAATCCATCTCAGCTGGGCCTGATGATGGCGCCTTGGTATAAATTCTGGGAGCATTGCTCAAATTGGGAGGCAGTAATGACTCAATCTGTTTTGGAGTCTGATTCATAGGAGAGGCTTGCACACCAATTGGTGGCGGTGCCCCTAAAGCTTTACCGTCATCAACCTGAACCAACACTGTTCCTGAGATCGTTCCGATTTCGCCCGTTTGTGCAGATATTGAAG
>CANIMS010000019.1 GCA_947468785.1 Betaproteobacteria bacterium | reverse complement strand
GGCTTAATTCAAGAAGCCTATCAAAACACAATGCGCATTACTGCGATGGTGGTCTTTATTCTGATTGGCTCAACCTGTTTCTCGGTGGTCTTTCAGGGCGTTGATGGTGGACATTGGGTTGAGGCACTCTTCTCAGACATACCTGGTGGTTGGGTTGGCTTCCTGATTATTGTGAACCTCTTTGTTTTTTTCTTGGCATTCTTCTTAGATTTCTTTGAGATTGCTTTTATCGTTGTGCCATTGCTCGCTCCTGTGGCTGTAAAACTTCTTTCACCCGTACTCCTCGATTCAATGAACGGTAACCCACAGGCTGCTGCAAGTGCTGCTTTGGTGTGGTTTGGTGTGATGCTTTGCGTCAATATGCAAACTTCATTTATGCATCCACCTTTTGGTTTTGCCCTTTTTTACTTACGTGGCGTAGCACCTAAGGAAGTGAAGAGTAGCGACATCTATTGGGGCGCTCTTCCATGGGTCGGACTTCAACTGGTGATGGTAGTTCTAGTGATGGCATTCCCGGCATTGGTGACAACGCTGCTGGATAAGCCGGAAGCCATTGTGCAAAGCCAAGAATTTAACTTTAAGAGTGCTGATGAAGATAAAACAGAATCACCCCCAAGCAAAGTAGATGAGGATGCGCCCGTTAATTTTCAGTTAGATAAGCCGGTGAAATAGACTCTAACCCGTCACTACTCGTAGTGATAGCGGCAAGCAATAATGACTAATTGATCTTTCTCAATTGCATATACAAGTCGATTCACATCGTCAATTCGCCTTGACCAAAATCCAGCAAGACTTTCTCTGAGCTCCTCTGGTTTTCCAATGCCGTCTTGAGGGTTTCTTAGGGCATCTTTAATGAGATTATTAATCCGCTTAAGCGTTTTCTTATCTTGTCCCTGCCAATAAACATAATCCGCCCAAGCTGCATTTGTCCAAACTATCCTACTTAGCATCCACCAAAGCCTTTGCCTTAGTCTGCCCTTTTCGATATTGTGCCAATGATTTCTCCAGATGTTTTACGTTTGATGGAGATTTTAATAAATGGAAGGTTTCCATCATGCTGTTATAGGTATTCAATGACATGACGACAGCATCCTCAGCATCTCTACGAGAAATAATCGCAACGTCACAGTCTGCAACAACCTGGTCGATCACTTGCTTAAATTGATTTCTAGCATCAGAGAAATTAATTACACGCATTACCAGCTCCTACTTGTCTAATATGTTGTACAAGTATATACAGACCCTGATTTGAGTGCAAGCAAAAAAATACCCTGCAATAGCAGGGTATTTAGTCTTGGCGCCCTTTAAGCTACAGGGTAATATCTCGCTCCTGCCTGACACAGTCGACGTAATACTCACTGCGTCCGTCTATATCTGCTTTAACGAGCCCATGAATATCGGTTTCAAAGCCAGGAAATTGCTCATTAAAGTCACGAGCAAAATACAGATAGTCCACAATCCGTTTATTAAAGCGCTCCCCTGGAATCAGCAATGGAATGCCGGGAGGATATGGCGTTACTAACATTGCAGTTACACGACCCTCTAATTGATCCAAGGGTACGCGATCAACCTCTTTATGCGCCATCTTGGCCCATGCTTCGGAAGGCATCATTGCAGGCACCATGTCAGAGGTATACATTTCCGTTGTCATGCGCGCCACATTACGACCCTTATAGAACTCATGAATTTGTTGGCAAATATCCTTCTGACCAACACGCTCATAACGTGGATGCTTTGCCACAAACTCTGGCAAAACTTTCCACAAAGGCGCATTTTTATCAAAGTGGTCTTTAAATTGTTGCAACTCTGTAACGAGCGTATTCCAACGGCCCTTAGTAATGCCGATCGTGAACATAATGAAGAAAGAATACAGCCCGCACTTCTCAACAATCACACCATGTTCAGCCAAGTACTTGGTAACAATGCTCGCTGGTATACCCATAGAGCCAAAGTTGCCCTCAATATCTAAACCAGGGGTAACCACTGTGGCCTTAATAGGGTCAAGCATATTGAAATCTTTAGCCAACTTACCAAAGTCATGCCAAGAGGCAGAAGGCTCTAGGATCCAGTCTGAGCGCTCGCCAATACCCTCTTCAGCTAAATGATCTGGGCCCCAAACCTTGAACCACCAATCTGCACCAAACTTTTCATCGACTTCGCGCATAGCACGCCTAAAGTCCATTGCCTCAGCAATAGATTCTTCTACCAGCGTTGTACCGCCAGGAGATTCCATCATGGCTGCAGAGACATCGCAGGAAGCAATAATGGCGTATTGCGGGCTAGTCGAGGTATGCATCAAATAGGCTTCATTAAAGCAATCGCGATCAAGCTTATGCTCATCGGCATCTTGAACTAATACTTGTGATGCCTGAGATAAGCCAGCCAATAATTTATGAGTTGACTGAGTAGCAAACATCAGACTCTTTTTGGTACGTTTGCGATCAGCGCCAATCGCATGCATATCTTTATAAAACGGGTGAAATGCAGCATGAGGCAGCCAAGCTTCGTCAAAATGCAAAGAATCGACTTTGCCGTCAAGCATTTCTTTAATCATTTCAACGTTATAAACAATACCGTCATAGGTGCTTTGCGTGAGCGTCATTACTCGAGGAACAACGTTTTTATCCTTAATAAAGGGATTGGCATCAATCTTCTTCTTGATATTGGCCCACTCAAATTCTTCTTTTGGAATTGGTCCAATAATGCCCAAGTGATTGCGTGTAGGCATTAAGAAAATAGGGATCGCACCCATCATCGTGATGGAATGAATCACTGATTTATGGCAGTTACGATCTACTAAAACTACATCTCCTGGCGCTACCGTAGAGTGCCAAACAATTTTGTTAGAGGTTGAGGTTCCATTAGTGACAAAGAACAAGTGGTCAGCATTAAAGATGCGGGCGGCATTACGCTCACTCTGGAGAACAGGGCCTGTGTGATCAAGAAGCTGTCCTAATTCCTCTACAGCATTACACACGTCCGCACGCAGCATATTCTCACCAAAAAACTGATGGAACATACGACCTACTGGACTCTTTAAAAAGGCAACGCCACCAGAGTGTCCAGGGCAATGCCATGAATACGACCCCTCCGAAGCATAATTTGTTAAGGCGCGGAAGAAAGGTGGCGCTAAAGAATCCAAATACACTTTAGCTTCACGAATAATGTGCCGTGCTACAAATTCTGGTGTGTCTTCATTCATATGAATAAAGCCATGCAACTCCCGCAAAATATCATTGGGCATATGGCGTGATGTACGGGTCTCACCATAGAGGAAGATTGGAATATCTTCATTCCGTTTGCGGACTTCAGTAATGAAAGCGCGCAAGTTATTTAAGGCCGGGAGGTCGTGGTCTTCTGAATCCGAATCAAATTCTTCATCATCAATCGAGACGATAAAGCTGGAGGCGCGGGATGCCTGCTGAGCAAATGAAGTGAGGTCGCCATAACTGGTTAAGCCAATGACTTCCATACCTTCGTTTTCGATTGCCTCTGCTAAATCGCGAATTCCAGAACCCGAAATATTTTCCGAACGAAAGTCCTCATCAATGATGATGATTGGGAAACGAAATTTCATACATACTCCCCTGCTGTGTGACCCAATGCGTTTGGGACCGACTTCTTAAAATTGCGGCTGAAATGAAATTTACACACCGCCGGATTGGCTTAGGTCTTAGGCAGGGTAACGCCCCGCTGACCTTGATATTTACCGCCACGATCTTTGTATGAGGTGCCACACACTTCATCACTTTCAAAGAAAAGTACTTGAGCGCATCCCTCGCCTGCATAAATCTTTGCAGGTAGTGGCGTGGTATTCGAAAATTCTAAGGTCACATAACCTTCCCACTCTGGCTCGAATGGAGTGACATTCACAATAATTCCGCAACGAGCATAAGTACTCTTGCCAACGCAGACTGTTAATACGCTACGTGGAATCTTGAAATACTCCACAGTTCTTGCTAAAGCGAATGAGTTTGGTGGAATGATGCAAACATCGCCCTTGAAATCAACAAAGGATTGTTCATCGAAATTTTTTGGATCAACGATGGTGCTATTGATATTCGTAAAGATCTTAAATTCGTCTGCGCAACGAATGTCGTAGCCATAGCTTGAGGTGCCATAACTCACGATTTTGTTACCTGCAGCGTCTTGGCGAACTTGCCCAGGCTCGAATGGGTCGATCATGCCTTGCTCGCCCATGCGGCGGATCCAGTGGTCAGATTTAATAGTCATGGCCGAATTGTAAAACCTTCGTCAGGTGCTGCCCACAATTTATCGAGGTAGCCAAGCCCAAAATGGGCTGTTTTAGCTAAAAACTACACGCTCAGGGGCGTTGTAGATCTCGAAGTGTTTGCCCGAACAGCGGGACATAATGGTGAGATTGGTTTTACGGGCTAGCTCAAGGCCCATCAGGGTCACGCCGGAACGAGTCAATAGAAAGGGAATCCCCATTTGAGCGCCCTTAATAACCATCTCGGAAGTTAAGCGCCCAGTGGTAAAGAAAACCAAATCCTTGCCAGCTGTATTTGCCAACCACATCAAGCCAGAAATGGAGTCCACTGCATTATGGCGACCCACATCCTCGATAAAATGCAAAAGCCTTACATCTGCGTCACCGTGTCGTTCAAAAACGGCACAAGCATGGACTGAGCCCGACTTCTTATAAATCGTGTCATGAGACCGAATAGCTTCAATTAAGGAAACGATGGCCTCTTGAGATAAGCTTGGGCCATCTGGCAAACGAATCTCAGCCATCTCCTCCATCAAGCCCCCAAACATGGTGCCCTGACCACAGCCAGTGGTCACGACTCTCTTGCTAGTAAGGGCATCAATATCAACCGTGCTGCGTCGTGTTTTCACGGCTGCTGAGTCGGTCTCCCAATCTACCTGGATGCTCTCAATATCATCTGGCGACTCAACCATCCGCTGATTACGCAGATAGCCTAAAACGAGAGCCTCAGGGGCGCTACCTAAGGTCATCAGAGTCACGATTTCACGTTTATCTAAATAAATCGTCAAGGGGCGCTCCCCAGGGATATGGGTAAGCTTGCGACGTCCCATTTCATCCAATATCTCAACTTCATGCACCACTGGCACGGAGGCATTTGACATCTGAATACTGGGCTTAACTGCCATAAAACGCTTTCTATACGAGGTGAAAACCGAAGTTTATCGGTCATTATTGATCGCCAATGGGGTATTACTTTAACTGCAGACTAAAATTAGTGCTGAATCAATGCATTAGACCTAGCATAATCCTAGATTAACCCTATTTAACCCTCTTATTTAAGTCCGCTTTACATGAGTAGCTCACCTCGTCGTCTCCTTGTCACCTCCGCTTTGCCATATGCCAATGGTCAGATTCATATTGGTCATTTGGTGGAATATGTACAAACCGATATTTGGGTACGATTTCAGCGCATGCGTGGACATGAGGTCCACTATGTGGGAGCAGACGATACCCACGGCACCCCCATTATGTTGCGTGCCGAAAAAGAAGGTATCACCCCTAAGGAACTCATCGCTAATGTTTGGAAAGAACATAAGCGTGACTTTGATAACTTCCTGATTTCATTTGATAACTACTACACAACGGATAGTCCCGAGAACGAAAAACTTGCGCAAAGTATTTACCTAAAATTACGAGACGCTGGCTTCATTGAAAAACGAGCGATTGAGCAAGCTTACGACCCAGTGAAAGAAATGTTTTTACCGGATCGCTTCATCAAAGGCGAATGTCCAAAATGTGGCGCAAAAGATCAATACGGTGATAACTGTGAAAAATGTGGTGCCACCTATTCGCCAACGGATTTGAAGAATCCTTTCTCTGTTGTGAGTGGTGCAACCCCAATCAAGAAGATCTCCGATCACTACTTCTTTAAATTATCGGATCCACGTTGCGAAGTGTTTTTGCGTGAGTGGACCCAAATCAAAACACCGCTACAACCCGAAGCACGCAACAAGATGAAAGAATGGGTTGGCGAACCCGGAGAAAGCAAGCTTGGTGATTGGGATATCTCACGTGATGCGCCCTACTTTTGCTTTGAAATCCCGGATGCGCCAGGTAAATACTTCTATGTCTGGCTTGACGCACCAATTGGTTACTACGCAAGTTTTTTGAACTACTGCCAAAAAAAGGGGCTCAACTTTGATGAGTGGGTTAAGCCAGATACCACTACCGAGCAATACCATTTCATCGGTAAAGATATTTTGTACTTCCATACCCTCTTTTGGCCTGCTACTTTGCAATTCGCGGGATATAGAACTCCAACCAATGTTTTTGCTCACGGCTTCTTAACGGTCGATGGCGAGAAAATGAGTAAATCACGAGGCACTCTCATCTCAGCTGATAGTGTGATTGAGTGCGGCTTTAATCCCGAATGGTTTCGCTATTACTTTGCTACCAAGCTGAATGACAGCATGGAGGACTTGGATCTGAATCTTCAAGATTTCGTTGCCCGGGTGAATAGTGATTTATTAGGCAAGTACATCAACATTGCTAGTCGGAGCGCCGGCTTTCTAGTGAAACGTTTTGGCGGCGTAGTTTCAGATGAAGCCATGAACAACCCGCTGCTAGAAGAAATTGCTGCCGCTAGTGAAAAAATTGCCACCCTTTATGAAGGGCGCGAGTACGCAAAAGCCTTGCGCACGATCATGGAGCTCGCCGATAAGGTGAATGGCTTCGTGGATGAGAACAAGCCCTGGGAAATTGCCAAAGACCCAGAGCGTGAAGCTGATTTACAGCGTGTCTGCAGCGTGACCTTAGAAGCCTTTCGCATGCTAAGCCTCTACCTCAAGCCAGTTATTCCTCAAGTAGCTACAGGTGTAGAAGCATTTTTGTCACTACCTCCACTAAGTTGGTCTGACATTCATCAGCCCCTATCCAGCAAGAACCCTATTAAGGCTTATAAACATCTCATGACGCGTGTAGAAGCCCCACAAATTGAGGCTTTGCTAGCTGCAAACTTATAAAAATCCCCTGAAAAACCACCTATATAATGGTGCCTGTAGTCCCAAAATGACTTTTTGAATATTTATCATAAGTCATTGTATTTATTGAGTATTTTAGGAAATTCCCATGGCAAGATATCAATCCGAATTCACCCAGTTCTTAAATGAACTGAAAACTGAGAAACCCCAGCTTGAAGCCGAGCAACAAGCTGGTCGCGCCCTGTTATGGGATCAAGAGCCATTAACTGTTGAAGATCAGCGTCGCGCAAAAGCTGCCAAATTAAAACAACGCGCTTACGTCTACTCGAATGACTGATCCTAATTCTCAGCCCTTACCAGAATTACTCGATAGCACCCCAGCAGTAACTGATGGGATGTCATCGGCTTTCGCCAAGCTTTATGGCGAGCCGCTTTTTAAGCTACCTACTGACCTATACATTCCGCCTGATGCTCTAGAGGTATTTTTAGAGGCATTTGAGGGACCACTCGATCTTCTGCTCTATCTGATTCGTAAACAAAATTTCAACGTGCTTGATATTCCAATGGCACAGGTAACTCAGCAGTATTTGAGCTACATCGATCAAATTCGTCATCACAATTTAGAGTTAGCTGCTGAATATTTATTAATGGCAGCCATGTTGATTGAGATTAAATCTCGCATGCTACTTCCAATGAAGAAGGCTGACAGCGAAGAAGAGGTTGAGGATCCGCGCGCAGAGTTAGTTCGTCGTCTACTTGAATACGAACGTATGAAGCTTGCCGCTCAAGAGTTAGACCAGATTCCGCAACATGGTCGTGACTTTCAAATCGCGCATGGCCATATTGATACTACCGTTGCCATTACTTGGCCAGAAGTCAATTTAGATGACTTACAAATGGCGTGGCGAGATGTACTGCATCGCGCTAAACTCAATCAACATCACACCATCACGCGTGAAGAATTATCTGTGCGTGATTTTATGACACGTATTTTGCGCCGTTTACAAAGCACTCGCTTTATTGAATTTGGTGAGCTGTTTGAAGATGCTATTAAATCTGGCAAGGGTATCCCTGTTGTCATCGTCAACTTCATTGCCATGCTTGAACTTTCGCGTGAAGCCTTGGTAGAAATTACCCAGGCGGAACCCTATGCCCCGATCTACGTCCGGCTTGCGTATACGCCTGTCGCATGAAAATCATTAGCGATATACAAGAATTACGCGACCATCTGCGCGGTCAAAACCGTGCCTCGTTTGTACCCACCATGGGCAATTTGCATGAAGGCCATTTATCGCTGATGCGCCTAGCAAGGCAGCATGGCGACCCAGTGGTTGCCAGCATCTTCGTCAATCGACTCCAGTTCGGCCCGAACGAGGACTTTGATAGCTATCCACGCACAATGCAAGACGATATCGAAAAGCTGGAGAGAGAAGGCGTCTATATTTTATTTGCCCCTACCGAGCGCGATCTTTACCCTCAACCACAGGAATATCGCGTCGATCCACCTCATCAGTTAGGAGACATTCTCGAGGGTGAGTTTCGTCCGGGATTCTTCAAGGGGGTTTGTACAGTTGTACTGAAACTCTTTTCTTGTGTACAGCCTAAAGTTGCTGTGTTTGGAAAAAAAGATTACCAGCAACTAATGATCATTCGTCAAATGGCCAAGCAATTTGCGCTACCAGTCGATATCGTTCCAGGTGAAACCATTCGTGCAGAAGATGGCTTAGCTTTATCTTCTCGCAATGGCTACCTATCTATTCAAGAACGTGCCGAGGCACCTGAATTACAAAAAACACTCAACGAGGTTCGCCAGAAAATTCTTGGGCTCAATGCACGGAGCACAAACGCATTGTCTGAGATTGAAAAAGCAGCCGTAGCTAAATTAGCCGGGCGCGGATGGGAAGCTGATTACATCGCGATTCGTCAGCAAAGTGATTTAGCACCGCCCTCTAATGAGAGTCTTCAGGCTGGTGAACCGCTGGTGATTCTGACAGCGGCTAAGATTGGCAAAACGCGTTTGATCGATAACTTAGAAGTCTAATCGAAGCTTATAGGGCAAAAAATTGCCCAACTTGCAGATTCAACTCTTTAGCCAATTCGGCACCAGTAACTTTTCCTGCGGCTCCCTTTGCTTTGAGGACTTCAATTTGTCCTCCATGACAGGCAACAAAGAAAGAATCTAAAGTAATTTGCGTGATTTCACCAGGCTTACCTTTGACCGCACTATAGGTGGCGGTCACATGCTTGTGACAATCGTAGATCTGTACCTTTTGCTCGCCAAATTTAGTCCAAGCGCCCGGGGCCGGGTTGCAAGCACGTATCAGGTTATAGGTCTGGTTGATATGTAAAGCCCAATGGATCTGCGCAGCATTCGCATCAAACCATCCTTCGTAGTTGGCTAGCGATTCATCTTGCACTATTTCTTGATGCTTACCTGCCACTACAAGATCAGCGGCCTCTAACAACGCTTTCACACCAATAGGGAAAAGATGATCGAAGTAAATTTTGCCTAGGGTGTCATCAGGCCCAATCGCCACTTCCTTTTGCAGAATTACTTCGCCTTCATCTAAACCATCAGATGGACGGAAAATGGTTAAACCGGTTTTTTCTTCACCTAATGCAATTGCCCAACTAATAGCACTGGGACCGCGATACTTTGGCAAAAGTGATGGGTGGTACTGAATCGTGCCGTGCTTTGGGATTTTGCAAAGCTCTTGCGGCACAAACTGCAGTACATATGCCATGACACAGATATCGGCCTGACTATCAATCATGGCTTGAGCAGCATCAGGACCTTTGAGAGAAGAAAACTGCAAAGGGGTTAAGCCCTTTGCTAGCGCTGCCTCTTTCAAGACTTCGGGTTTAGTGGATTTTGGATTATCTGGCGGACAAAAAACAGCAACAATCTCATCGCCACGATCCAAAAAAGCTTCTAAGGCAGATTTACCAAAATCAGCACTTCCAATCAACGCAACCCGCATCTTAGATCACCTTGTCATGACGTAATGAAATCAATTCATCAGTGGAATAACCTAATTCGCTGAGAATTTCATCGGTATGCTCGCCAAGTAAAGGCGAACGAGTAACGTCGGTTGGGCTATCAGACATCTTGATTGGGTTGCCTACAGTCAGATACTTGCCACGAATGGGATGGTCAACCTCAACTACTGTGCCAGTAGCACGCAGCGCCGGCTCTTCCGCAATTTCTTTCATCGACAAAATCGGACCGCATGGAATGTCATATTTATTTAAGATATCCATAACCTCAAACTTGGTCTTGGTCATCGTCCATTTTTCAATTTCACCAAAGATTTCCATGAGGTGCGGCAAGCGTGCCATTGGGGATGCAAAACGCACATCCGTAATCCAATCTTCGCGGCCAATCACTTTGCATACAGCCTCCCAAACAGGAGCTTGCACAATCACATACATATAGGAATTTGGATCCGTTTCCCAGCCTTTGCATTTCACAATCCATCCTGGCTGGCCAC
Source organism: Betaproteobacteria bacterium (assembly GCA_947468785.1). Classification (GTDB taxonomy): domain Bacteria; phylum Pseudomonadota; class Gammaproteobacteria; order Burkholderiales; family Burkholderiaceae; genus Polynucleobacter. The sequence goes on along the minus strand of CANIMS010000019.1, from coordinate 2,964 downwards.
CACCCGAGGCATTGCCAGCGCGTGGCACCGCATCACCAAACTCGCCATTTGGATACTGTGGGTACTCTTGCATAACACCAACGCGCTCTAATCGCTGTTGATCACGTAACTTCACACGACATAAGTTCAATACGGCATCTTGCATGGCTGCCAAAACTTTTTGGCCACGACCAGAATGAGTGCGTTGATATAAGGCAGTAACAATACCTAAAGCTAAATGCAAACCAGTACCACTGTCACCAATCTGTGCACCAGTAACCATGGGAGGGCCATCATCAAAACCAGTGGTTGAAGCAGAACCGCCCGCGCATTGCGCTACGTTCTCGTATACCTTGCAATCTTCGTATGGTCCAGGTCCAAATCCCTTTACAGAAGCCATAATCATCATTGGATTTAACTCTTGAATACGTTCCCAAGAAAATCCCATACGATCTAAGGCACCTGGCGCAAAATTCTCAACTAGCACATCGCACTCTTTAATCAAGCGCTCCAAAATTTCTTTACCTTTTTGAGTTTTGGTATTCACAGTGATTGAGCGCTTATTGTGATTCAACATTGTGAAATACAAACTGTCCGCATCGGGTATATCGCGCAACTGTCCACGCGTTGCATCTCCTTCACCGGATTTTTCTACCTTGATCACATCTGCCCCAAACCAAGCGAGTAATTGCGTACAAGTTGGCCCTGACTGAACGTGTGTGAAGTCGAGGATTTTGACTCCTTCTAGTGCTTTTGCCATGATTTAAGTTCCAATAAGAATGTAAATTTTGAATTGGAACAATTCTACCAGCGAGGAATTGTGGTGAATATGGTATGCCCAATTATTGGGCATACCACCTAGAAAAGCCCCATTAGAACCCTATAGGATTAGGTTTGTGGATTTTCAAGATCAGCAAGACGTTTTTTCAAGGCCCGCTCCTCGGCAAAGCGCTCAGTTTCATCACGAATCACTGCTACCACTCCATTGGCATGATGATCTTCATCAAACAACATGCCGACGGTAAAGGCAATCGATAGAGTGCTGCCATCTTTGTGCTTAGCGGGCACTCTTAATACAGAAGAGCCATAACGCGTAGTGCCAGTCGCCATCGATTTACTATAGCCCTCGTTATGCCTGTGACGCTGACGATCTGGCACGATTAAATCTACAGTATTACCAAGGGCCTCCGCTTCAGAATATCCAAAGATACGGGTAGCTGCAGCATTCCACAGCACAATTTTTTCATTCACATCAGAAACAATAATGGCATCGCCAATCGATTCGGCTAATTGATTTAAATCAACATTCGTATTCATGTAACCAGTCTACAGATATTTAGATTGCATTGAGAGTATTTTGCAGGGATAAAAAAGGCGCCCACTTGGAGCGCCTTGAACTTAATGCTGATGATTATCGTTATTAAACTGCTTTAGCTGCATGCAACTTTGCAATTTCATCCTGGCCATAACCAAGATCAGCCAACACTTCATCAGTGTGCTCACCCAAAACTGGTGAAGGCTTCACTTCAACTTCTAAATCAGAGAACTTGATTGGGCTACCAATCGTTAAGTATTTACCGCGTACTTTGTGATCAACTTCAACAATCGAGCCACTCTTACGCAAGTCTGGAGATGCAGCCAATTCTTTCATTGATAACACTGGAGCACATGGAATATCGAACTTACGGAGAATATCGACAGCTTCGTACTTAGTCTTATCTTTGAGCCAATCTTCAATCGTTGCGAAGATATCGAAAATCTTATCTTGACGAGCTTCAGCAGTCATATAAGCTGGATCAGTTGCCCATTCTGGTTTGCCCAAAGCCTTCGTAATTGGCTCCCAAGCATGACCTTGAATAGTGAAATAGATATAAGCATTTGGATCAGTTTCCCAGCCCTTACACTTCAACACCCAACCTGGCTGTCCGCCACCACCAGCGTTACCGCCGCGTGGTACTACATCGGAGAATGTGCCATGTGGATACTGTGGATACTCTTCCAAGTAGCCTACTTTGTCCAAACGCTGCTGGTCGCGCAATTTCACGCGGCATAAGTTCAATACAGCATCTTGCATTGAGCAAGAAACTTTTTGACCTTTGCCGGTTTTAGCGCGCTGCATCAACGCAGTCAAAATACCAATAGCCAAGTGCATACCAGTGTTGCTATCGCCCAAAGCAGCAGCAGAAACTGTTGGAGGACCATCCCAGAAACCAGTTGTAGAAGCTGCACCACCAGCACACTGAGCAACGTTCTCATACACTTTCAAATCTTCATATGAGTGGCCATCGCTAAAGCCTTTTACAGAAGCCAAAATCATTTTTGGGTTCAACTCTTGAATACGGGCCCAAGAAAATCCCATACGATCCAAAGCACCAGGACCGAAGTTCTCAACCATGACGTCAGATGTCTTGATCATCTTCTCTAAAACTTCTTTACCTTCTTGAGTCTTAGTGTCGAGTGTCAAAGAGCGCTTATTGCCGTTGAGCATAGTGAAGTACAAAGCATCGGCACCCGGAATATCGCGCAATTGGCTGCGGGTTACATCGCCAGAGCCTGGACGCTCAACTTTGATTACGTCGGCGCCATACCAAGCCAATAACTGGGTACAGGCAGGACCTGCTTGGACGTGGGTGAAGTCAATAATACGAATACCGTCTAATGGTTTAGTCATGTGTGTTTCTCCTTGAGTGTTTCTTATTTGTTGCTTAATTTAGTCTAAAAATATTAACCTTTTATTACTGAAAATCAGATTTCAAATCTTATTTCTTAGCAGCTGCTGAGGATGGGTTCAAATTCGTTAAACGCCCACTCTCAGTACCTGCAGTTTCATCAATAATGGCATTGATGAGGGCTGGTTTACCGGCAGCAATCGCTTCTGTTAAGGCCGCCTCTAATTCTGCTGGGGTAGTCACGTAATAACCCACTCCACCAAATGCTTCCATCATCTTGTCGTAACGCGCATCTTTAATGAATACTGTTGGAGCC